>DASYSW010000639.1:0-16179 GCA_036002905.1 Chitinophagaceae bacterium | reverse complement strand
AAGTGCCTGCGATGTTTGTCCACGCTTCTTCTTTTACTTCATATTTATCACCTTGTACCCAATTTTCAATGATGTTTGTTTTTTCGTTGAACAAAGGACCTGTTGTAATTAAGAAATTGGCGAGCTTGCCCTCATCCAGGCTTCCCACTTTATCGTAAACACCCAGCCACGCAGCAGGGATTTTTGTCAATGCATCAAAGGCTTTGCTTTCGCTTAATCCGTTTTCAATTGCTTTGTGAAGATTTGTCCAGAATTGCTTTGTGTCGCGCAGATCAGCAGATGTCAGAACAAAAGGAATATTTGCTTTTTCAAATGCAGCAGGATTAGTCGGCGCCAGTTCCCAATTTTTCAGATCGGCCAGTGAAATATATTTTGCGTCATTGGGGTCATCTACTTCCTGGGCCTGGGGAAAATTAAGTGATAAGATAAAGGGAGCTTTGGTCGCAACAATATCTGTGATGCGTTGATATTCGTTTCCCCCACCTTTAATTATATATTGAACGCCAAATTCATCACCGATCCTGTCTGCTCTTATATCAGCCCATTTATCATTGGCATCGAATATTTGGGGTAGGCCCTGTTCATTATTCCAGGCTTCCAGGCTCATATTTATACCTTCCTTCGCAGGTCTTCCCTTATACCATTGCGCATCAAGATAAGTCTGGCGGAGCAAGGCAACACTTCCCATCATTGAACCGGGATAGCTCTGGGTTGAGGTTCCTTTGCTGAATGAATAATTTGCAGAGGCCTTATCTTTTATTATTACCAAATTTTCCTTTTCATTAGCAAGAGTAACAAAAGCGCCGGTGCCCCTTGCAATCCCATCTTTTTGATGAGTAAGAACGGAACCAAAGCCGAGGTCGCGGAGTGGTTTAGCCGCTTTATCATCTACTGCAAAAATATCGGCGGCATTTACTTCGCTCCTGATTGCCTGGTTCCAGCCATAAGCACCCTTTGTGGTGGATGTAAACTGCTGGGGTGCAAAAAAACCACCCGCGGCGGGAGTAGGACGTTGAGGCTGCGGAATTCCGTAATCGGTATAGATATCAATTAATGATGGGTAGATGTACTTCCCCGTGCAGTTGATCACGACCGCATCTTTTGGTATCGATGCATTTGTGCCCACGCCTGTTATTCTTCCATCACGAATAACAAGAGTAGCATTCTTCAAAGTAACCTGGTCATCTTTTACAATCGTTGCATTCGTAAAAGCGTAGCAGCCTGTCCGGGGATCGCTTATCCCATTCACCGGGAAAGTGACCTGTGTCTTTGCAAAAATGCAGAGCATCAAGGCTGATGCCGCGGATTTAATTCTTTTCCAATTAAATCCCGTCGATAGTTCTCTCATAGCAGAAAATTTTGTTCGAAAGTTATTGAAAAAAGGATACCATCAAAAAATCTTTTCACCGACGATCGATGAAAAAATTTTCGATATGACGTTTAAAGAAAACTTTTTCTTGCAGTAGAAACACTTAGCGGCGCCAATCATTGCACGAAAACAACGACCCGTGTGAAGGGCCAATGCGTAACTACATATCCGACCAAATATCGATTCACGACTCACGATTGCTATTCACGTTTATACTCCCAAATGCCCACAAATAGTTTTACTTTTGATTGAGGGAAAAATTAAAACATGCCGGTAGTTAAAGAAAGAATAGTCGTTCCGGATTTTCGCTTGTCTCCCCATGTTGACCAGGTGGGAGTTGAGGAAAGGGCCTCCCGCTTTACCAAGCGAAGTATTAAGAAAGAATCTAAAGTAGATGGTTTGAAACTGGTGTTGAGTATGATCGATCTGACTACGCTGGAAGGGAAAGATACGCCGGGTAAGGTGAAGCAACTTTGTTACAAGGCAAAACATCTGCTGGACAGTTATGAAGGGTTGCCAACGGTTGCCGCAGTTTGTGTATACCCATCGATGGTAAGAGTCGCAAAAAAATCTCTTGAGGGCGCTGACGTAAAAATTGCTTCAGTCGCTACAGCTTTTCCAAGCGGCCAGGCCCCATCGAAAGTAAAAATAGAGGAGACCAAGTTTGCAGTGAGCGAAGGTGCCGATGAAGTGGATATGGTCATATCGAGAGGAAAGTTTTTGGCCGGCGAATACAATTTTGTATTTGATGAAATCGCCGCCATCAAAGAAGCTTGTGGTGAAGCGCGATTGAAAGTCATTCTTGAAACAGGTGAATTAACCACTTTTGATAAAGTCAGAAGAGCAAGTGATATTGCCATGTATGCGGGCGCCGATTTTATTAAGACATCGACAGGAAAAGTGCAGCCGGCGGCGACAATGCCTGTAACTTTAGTCATGTTGGAAGCCATTCGTGATTATTACTATAGCACGGGAAAAATGATCGGGATGAAACCGGCGGGTGGAATATCAAAATCAAAATTAGCCCTGCATTACCTGGTAATGCTGAATGAAGTGCTTGGTGAAGACTGGATGAATAACCACTGGTTCCGTTTTGGCGCCAGCAGTTTGGCAAATGATGTGTTGATGCAGCTCGTGAAAGAAAAAACCGGAACATATCAGAGCGGGGACTATTTTCCGATAGACTAAGGCCCCTGTCCTCCGCCTAAGGCGGAGAACTTAGATGGAATAGTTACTATTGCTACAGAGGCGCAAAGACACAAAGAAAGCATAAGCCTGGAGAATCTTGGCGCCTTCGTGTATTCTAAGATTCTCAAACTGCCAAATTATTAGGCGGCTTGGGAATAATGTTCGATAAAAGGTGTTTGTCGTTTTACAACTGCGAACATTTGGTATAATATCTTATTTCGGACGACATTAATGGTACTCATTTTCGATTTACCATTTTGAATTCGTTTTAAATAATATTCCCGTAGTTCTTTGTCATATTGGATAGCAGATTTTGCTGACAGATCAAGTAATGTTTTCATTTGTTTATCAGCCAGGTGACTGACCCTAGTTTTCTTTCTAATGCTGGTACCAGAGCTATGATCAAAGGGCGCGGTTCCACAAAAGCAGGCAAACTTTCTGGCGTTAATAAACCGGTTAAAGTTGTTCGTTTTGATAATGATTGTCAAGGCCAAGATTTTCCCAACTCCTTTGATGCTTTGCAGCAACAGAAAATTTTGATTTAATGCTGGTTGGTGCTTGATAATCATTTTTATTTCAGACATCAAATTCTGAATTTGCTTATCAAAGTTTTTAATCAGTTCCTGTTGGGATTGGATGATCAGATCTTTTCCACAGATGCCGATGTGCCTGTATTCCTTGAGGGCAGTGATTAATGCAGCTCTATGCCTGACGAACCTTTGATAGGCACAATGTAACATCTGCAGACGTTTCAGATCATTGCTGAGAGGCTTATTCACTGTGAGCCTGTGTTTCTTTTCATAGCCATATTCAGCAATCCTGGCAGCATCAGTTTATCGGTCTTACCTCGGACCAGCCCGATTGATCTTTTAATTTCAAGAGCATTCACTTTGCAAAAAGCAATTTGATGGTGATCTAGAAAACTTTCAAAGCAATAGCTGTAAAGTCCTGTGTGTTCCATAACTATCATCATTTCAGAAATACCAACGTTTAGCTTTTGCAGCCACCGCATTAATTCGTTGAATCCATCAGTTGAATTTTCGATTTTAATGTGGCTCTTGCTCAAATGATAAACCAAGTCAATACTTTTTTTGGAGAGGTCGGCTCCGATGATGTGCTGGACTTTCATAAATTTGTTTTTAAGAATTAGAAAAAAGTTGCCTGGCCTAAGACCTTTAATAGTCTCAAGGACTAAAATTCTAAATAGGCCTTGGCAACCGTGGATGGAGGCGGGGACTAATACACCAAATAGGCCTAAAGCCTATGTCTTCGTAAAGTTCACCCCGTCTCTTTCCACAAATATCTTAAAGCCTTTTCTGCTATCTTATTTCAAAGAACTCGATATCGATTTAGTATTTAGTAATTCTAGGGAAACGGATTAATGAATCTAAAGGTCTTCGTGGCAAATTGCTGAATAGAATTGCAGAATGTACAAGTGCGACGCAACCAAAGAGGAGTAAAGTTTCTGTCGCTGGTAACGAAAAAATCGAACATGTCAACGACAACAAGAAAAAATAAAAAGACTTCTTCAAACAGTAACGGTGTCCCAAAATTAAAATTCAACGCCGGTTGGGAGTATGCACCCGCGCCCGAAAGTAAGAGCCATATAAAGTTGAAGGACCATTATGATCTTTTTATAAATGGAAAATTTGTAAAGCCTGCATCGGGAAAATATTTTGAAACCATCAATCCTGCTACACAAGAAAAGATCGCTGACATAGCCGAGGCAAATGCTGCTGATGTTGACAAATCGGTAAGAGCTGCAAGGAATGCTTATGAAAGAGTTTGGAAAAAAATGCCGGCCGCAGAGAGAGCGAAATATATTTTCCGCATCTCAAGAATGATACAAGAACGTGCAAGAGAGTTTGCCGTGATAGAAAGTATTGACGGCGGAAAGACCATTCGTGAATCAAGAGATGTAGATGTACCGCTGGCAGCGAATCACTTTTTTTACTATGCCGGTTGGGCCGATAAATTAGAATACGCATTTCCCGGTCGCGTTCCTTCATCACTCGGAGTTGCGGGGCAGATCATTCCCTGGAATTTTCCTTTATTGATGGCTGCATGGAAAATAGCACCGGCACTGGCATCCGGGAATACTGTAGTGCTAAAACCTGCGGAGACCACCCCGCTCACTGCTCTAAAACTTGCAGAAATTATCCAGGAATCGGGATTACCAGAAGGCGTGGTAAATATCATTACCGGGTTTGGTCAAACCGGGGCCGATCTGGTGAATCATCCTGACATCGATAAAATTGCCTTTACCGGTTCTACTGAAGTCGGAAAAATTATTCAGAAAGCAATAGCCGGTTCAAACAAAAAAATAACTCTTGAGTTGGGTGGCAAAGCCGCAAACATCATTTTTGATGACGCACCACTCGACCAGGCTGTGGAAGGAGTTATCAATGGGATCTATTTTAACCAGGGTCATGTTTGCTGTGCGGGTTCGAGGCTTTTTGTCCAGGAATCCGTTTATGATATTATATTACGAAAATTAAAAGACAGGATGGAAACGTTGATCGTAGGAGATCCTTTGGATAAGAATACGGACATTGGTGCCATCAATTCAAAGACACAACTGGAGACCATTAATAAATATATCAGCATCGGTAAAAAAGAAGGTGCAGAAATGTATCAAAGCTCCTGTCCAATCCCTGGAAAGGGATTTTTCTGCCGGCCTACTTTATTTACGAATGTGGCCCAGAGTAACCGGATCGCACAGGAAGAAATTTTCGGACCTGTGCTGGCGATACAAACTTTCAGAACAGATGAAGAGGTCATTGAAAAAGCAAACAACACGCCTTATGGATTGAGTGCCGGAGTATGGACAGATAAGGGTTCAAAAATTTTTAATCTTACGACAAAAATGAGAGCGGGCGTCGTTTGGGCAAATACTTACAATAAGTTTGATCCCACGTCGCCGTTTGGTGGTTATAAAGAAAGTGGGTTTGGAAGAGAAGGTGGTTTGCATGGATTGTCCGCGTATCTGAAAATTTAAATTGTTACGAAGGCACGAAGACACAAGGTCTTGCTATGGTTTGTGACACTTTGCGACTTAGCGTCTTGGTGGCAAAAAATAAAAACATGGGTAAAGCCATAGAAAAAAAATCAACACTTGCTATCAGTGAAAATGGGTTGGAAAAAACTCCGTCAAAAAAACGACTGGAAGTTTTAAAGACCTACAAGATCTACATCGGGGGCCAATTTCCGAGAACTGAATCCGGTCGCTACTACATTGCAACTAACAATAGAGGCGAGCAACTTGCCAACGTGTGCCTCAGCTCGAGGAAAGATTTTCGGGATGCTGTCGTATCTGCAAGAAATGCATTTAAGGGATGGTCGGGAAGAGCTGCTTTTAATCGTGGTCAAATTCTGTATCGCATTGCTGAAATGCTTGAGGGAAGAAAGGCAGAGTTCATAGAGGAGTTGCTCAGGCAGGATATTTCAAAGGGACAGGCTCAAAAAGAAGTTGCTGTGTCCATTGACCGCCTGATCTATTATGCAGGTTGGTGCGATAAGTATCAACAGATATTTGGAACCGTGAATCCCGTTGCTTCATCGCATTTTAATTTTTCAGTTCCTGAACCAACCGGGGTTGTCGCAGCTATCGCCCCCCGCGAGAATTCCCTAATAGGACTGGTTTCTACTATTGCGCCGATAATTGCGGGGGGAAACACCTGTGTCATTCTCGCCTCAGAAACAAAGCCTTTGTGTGCCGTAAGTTTTGCTGAAGTGGTCAATTCATCCGATGTCCCCGGAGGTGTCGTCAATATTCTAACCGGTAAGCCTTCCGAATTATTCTCACAATTTGCCGCTCACATGGATGTAAATGCCTTAGTGTATTGCGGGAACGATGAATTGGTCCAAAAGGAGATACAGCAAAAAGCAGCCGGGAACGTAAAAAGGGTCCTGACCTATGAGGATGTGAACTGGTTGAACGAAAAGGCCCAATCCCCATATCATATACTAGATCTGCAGGAAATAAAAACGACCTGGCATCCCATTGAAAATATTGGGGGTGGCGCGGGAGCCTACTAAAATTCCGGGTTTAACAAGTTTTTGAGAATGTTCCCGCATTAAATTTCGTCCTGGAAGCGTTAGTGAAAATTGGTCAGGTTTTTGCCAACATGATTTTATCTTAGTTATTATGAAATCAGTTTTTGTTTCCCTTTTTTCCCTTGTCAGCATTGGTTTGTCTGCACAACAATTAGCTTCAGATACTTCTTCAGTAGTGATTCATAAGGATGCCCGGGTCGATCTCCTCGTAAAAAAACAGGCGGAGATCAATGAAGAATCAACCCGCAATGCGAGAAGGGTGGCAAAGGGTTTCCGGCTGCTTGTGGTCAATACCAACAAGCGTGAAGAAGCGATCAATGCAAAAGCAAGATTGTACCAATACTTCCCCGAATTAAAATCATACCTGCTGTATCAATCTCCTTATTTTAAATTGAAGGCCGGGAATTTTAAGGAAAGAAAAGATGCTGAAAGTTACCAGAAAAAACTAAATGCATTTTTCCCTTCTGGTGTTTTTATCATGAATGACTACATTGAAGTAAAGCCTGATAAGGAAGCTGACGAACTGAATCAGTGAGAAATTACAAGAGCCAAATCCCAAGAACCAAATCGCAGACAAATTCAGCGCAAAAAAACTCAAATGGATTCAATACATTTGACTGTTTTGTTATCTTGAACTTATTTGGTCTTTGATTTTTGTAATTTGTTATTTTTCTATAAATGCTTAAAGAGAAAATAAAAGAGCTGGCGAAAGGCTATGCTCCCCAGTTTATTCAGATCCGGCATCATCTTCACGCAAATCCCGAATTGAGCTACCAGGAATTTGAAACTTCAAAATTCATCCAGGAGAAATTAAAGGAATTTAAAATTCCGTTCGAAATAAAAGCAACTACCGGCGTCGTTGGTTTGATAAAAGGGAAGAATCCGGGGAGAAAAACCATTGCTCTCCGCGCAGATATGGACGCTCTTCCTATAAAAGAAGAAAATAACGTCGAGTATAAGTCAAAACGTGACGGCATTATGCATGCGTGCGGACATGACGTGCATACAACCTGCTTATTGGGCGCCTCAAAAATTTTGAATGAGCTAAAGAATGAATGGGAAGGAACGATAAAATTGATTTTTCAACCGGGTGAGGAAAAAAATCCCGGCGGTGCAAGCATCATGATAAAGGAAGGTGTGCTGGAAGATCCTAAACCCCAGGCAATTTTTGGTTTGCATGTAAACCCCCAATTGGAGACAGGTAAACTAAGTTTTCGCGACGGCAAGGTAATGGCAAGCGCCGATGAATTATATTTTACCATAAAGGGGAAAGGGGGCCATGCAGCTTCACCCCAAACTACAATTGATCCCATATTAATTGCGTCACACCTTATTGTCAGTTTGCAACAGGTGATCAGCCGCAACCGGAACCCATTTGATCCATCTGTTCTTTCTATAACCTCGATCAACGGAGGAACCACGACGAATGTGATTCCCGATGAAGTAAAATTGATGGGTACTTTCAGAGCGATGAATGAAGAATGGAGAACTAAGGCGCATGACTTAATTGAAAGGACAACAAAAGAACTTGTTCACTCCATGGGCGGCAAAGTTGATCTTCATATCGATAAAGGATACCCGGCTGTATATAATAATGAGTCCTTGAACCAAAAGGCCAGGATTTTAGCCGAACAATTCATGGGAACAGAAAATGTGGAAGAAACTGAAAAAAGAATGGGAGCAGAAGATTTTGGTTATTACTCACAACTCATCCCGGGGTGTTTTTATCGCTTAGGCACGGGTAACAGACAAAAAGGCATCAGCGCTGGTGTACATACTCCTCATTTTAATATCGACGAAAATGCCATTGAGATCGGAATGGGCATGATGGCATGGTTGGGGAGCTGCATATCGGCCTAAAAAAATATGATAACATTATGATGCCTGATTCCGAATGATTTTCTCTTTTTTTAGCGTCTTTTTCCCTTGGCTTCTTTTTTCTTATAACAGATATTTGTTCAGACATCATTCCGGATGTATTAACTCGCGAGACATTGATCCGGCTCGATGAGCCAACAGTCTGAAAAATTTGAAGGCGTTAAGCACACGTTGCCGCAAGGCAAAGATTGCTTAAGGCAGTGCAATAAACGAAATGCAAAATGGTAGGCTGGAAGGTGGGGGAGGGAGGGCCCCGCAGGGACAGTGGTGAATCACGAAGAAATAAGAACCGCTGATACTAATTTAAAAAAAGAATGGTGAGAGTGCTGAAAAGGGTCCTGATATTTTGATATGGGAAAAATGAAGCCATCAAACCAGTGCTTTGTAATCATGATGCGTTGAAAAAGGTTCCACGAAACACTCCTACTTAATATCGACGAAAATGCAATTGAGATCGGAATGTGCATGATGGCATGGTTGGGAAGTACTATTGATTGATCAGATGCAACGTTGGTAAAGAAACGCTTGTCAGGAGAATAAAACAATTGATGCAATTTGTTCATAAAGGGGTCACTGCATTTATTTTCCTTGCACTGATCAGGTGTAAAAAGATCCCGGGCTACGAGCTTCTTCATCCGTTCCATGGAAAGATTGTTCTGAATTCGGAAATAAAACTGATCATATCACTGTTTGTCTCGATTCCCTGGTCGAAGATTCCCGCTGCCCTACCGGAGTTGTCTGCGTCTGGCAGGGAACAGCAATTGCAAAATTCTCCGTCACGGTTAACAACAATCAAGAACCTGTTACGCTTTCAACTGGTAAGCTTCCCGGTTTTCCTTCAGATACTATTTTAATGGGATATAAAATTGAGTTTATCAATTTGTTGCCATATCCCGAGATCAACGTGAACCATGACATTTCCGAATACAGGGCAGAAGTAAAAATCACGAAACAATAACTCACTTCGTTTTCAAAATTCCCTTCGAAATTTTATTTTGTACCTTGCACCCCGTTTTTGAAAATTGAGAAAACTTCTCAGGATTTTGTAATCTTGATGAAAGAATTGATGTAGTACAAGTGTGCGACGCAACAACAGTTGAGCAGAGATATTTTGTTGGCTACATCATCAAACACATTCTATGCAAAAAGATCTACGAAGACAACAAGCTCTCGAATATCATTCCAAAGGCCGTCCCGGAAAAATTGAAGTAGTCCCCACCAAAGAAGCAAAAACACAACGTGACCTTTCGCTTGCCTACTCACCGGGCGTAGCTGAGCCGTGCAAAGAAATTCATGCAAAGCCGGAAACTGTTTACAAATACACAGCAAAAGGTAACCTGGTAGCAGTTATCAGTAATGGTACTGCGGTGTTGGGTTTGGGAGATATCGGGCCAGAAGCTGGTAAACCAGTGATGGAAGGCAAAGGTGTACTATTCAAGATTTTTGCGGATATAGATGTATTCGATATTGAGATCAATGAAAAGGACCCGGAAAAATTTGTGCAAATAGTAAAGGCCCTGGAGCCAACCTTTGGCGGAATTAATTTAGAGGATATCAAAGCACCAGAATGCTTTTACATCGAGAAAAAATTAAAAGAGGAATTGAATATTCCGGTCATGCATGATGACCAGCACGGAACGGCGATCATCAGTGCCGCTGCATTATTAAATGCATTGGAAATTCAGAAAAAGAAAATTGAAAAGGCAAAATTTGTTGTGAGCGGAGCGGGGGCCGCTGCAATGGCCTGTATCATGTTGTATGAGGCGCTGGGGGCAAAACATGAAAACTTTGTGGTGTTTGACAGAAAGGGTGTGTTGCACAAAGGAAGAACAGATATGGAAGAGATAAAGCAAAAATTTGCCAATGCTTCCGGTGAAATGAGTTTATCTGACGCGATGAAGGACGCCGATGTTTTTATCGGGCTGAGTGTAGGAAATGTCGTAACACCTGACATGTTAAAAAGCATGGCAAAAAATCCCATCGTCTTCGCTATGGCGAATCCTGATCCTGAAATTGCCTGGGAAGATGCGATCCTTGCGAGGAAAGATGTGATCGTTGCCACGGGTCGTAGTGATTATCCAAACCAGGTTAATAATGTGCTTGGTTTTCCTTACATTTTCAGGGGCGCACTGGATGTACGGGCGAAACAGATCAACGAAGCCATGAAACTGGCCGCAGTGAATGCATTGGCTGAACTTGCAAAGACTCCTGTCCCCGATATCGTAAATCTTGCTTACGGCGAAAAAACAATTTCATTCGGTCCAGGTTATATTATCCCAAAACCACTTGATCCGAGATTATTGTCCTCCGTGGCGCCGGCAGTTGCAAAGGCGGCCATCGAAAGCGGCGTCGCTCAGCACCCGATAACTGACTGGGATAGTTATACGAACGATCTCGACAAACGTCTTGGCCTCGATAACCAGGTAATGAGGATCATCGGGAACAAGGCCCGCAACAATCCAAAACGAATCGTATTTGCTGAAGCCGATAATGTGAAAATTTTAAAAGCGGCACAAATCGTTTTTGATGATAACATAGGATACCCGATTTTATTGGGCGATGAAAACAATATCAGGAATATCGCTGCGGCCAACAGTGTTGATATCGAAAGTTTTCCCATTCTTGATACAAGAAGTGATGCCAATGAGGAAAAAAGAAACCAATACGCTGAGCTTTTCTTCCGCAAAAGAGGGCGCAGAGGTTTTAATGCATACGAGGCAAAAAAAGTAATGCGCGACAGGAACCATTTTGGATGCATGATGGTGGAATGTGGTGATGCTGATGCAATGATCTCCGGTCTGACAAAGAATTATCCCGACACGATCCGTCCCGCACTTCATGCTATCGGAACAGAAGATGGTGTTGACAAGATCGCTGGCATGTATTTAATGCTGACAAAAAAAGGTCCGTTATTCCTGGCAGACACCACAGTCAACTTTAACCCGACAGCTGAGGAAGTGGCAAATATCACATTGATGGTAGCAAAAGAGATCCGCAACTTCAATATCATCCCCAGGATCGCTTTGCTGAGCTATTCAAATTTCGGAAGCAGCAATTCACCGGAGGCAAAATTGATGGCTGAAGCCAGGAAAATCGTGAAACAGAAAATGCCTTTGTTGATCGTGGATGGTGAAATGCAGGCGAGTGTGGCATTTAATAATGAACTGATGAAGGAAAATTATCCTTTCTCTGAGTTGGTCGATAAAGACGTCAACACCCTTATATTTCCCAATCTCGCAGCCGGCAACATTGCTTATAACTTATTAAAGGAGTTGGGAACCGCCGATGCCATCGGTCCCATCTTACTGGGTTTAAAAAAACCTGTTCATATCCTGCAATTAGGAAGTTCGGTACGGAGCATTGTTAACATGGCACTCATCGCTGTTGTTGATGCGCAAATGAAATCCCAGGTTGCGACCGATGAGATCGTAAAAAAGTCAAGATGGTGGAAACGGTTTAGAAAAGCGAACAAAGAGGCGTGATGATGGTGAGTAGCGAGTAACGAATGATGAGTAATCAGTGATGAGTAAATAATATCTTTCTTTTTAATAATCATTATCACCAAGAACCAGAAACCGGCAACCAGCAACTGATTCTTGTTCCTTGTCACTTCATCAAGTATCTTGCACTCTAGTTTATGACCATTTTTAGTGAAATTGGCGGCTACCTCTTAATGATCAAAGGCATGTTTTCCAAACCGGAGAACATGAAGATGTACTGGAAAGAATTCATCCATCAATGCTCTGATATCGGGATAGGCTCTTTGGGAATTGTGATCGTCATTTCAATTTTCATGGGAGCGGTATCTACCGTTCAAACGGCCTACCAGTTGGTGAGCCCTCTCATTCCAAAATCGGCCATTGCACAAATCGTTCGGGATACCGTTATCCTGGAATTTGCTCCTACCCTTATCTGCATTGTTCTGGCAGGTGTCGTGGGAAGTAAGATCGCAAGTGAATTGGGAAATATGAGAGTGAGCGAGCAGATCGATGCGCTTGAAATAATGGGTATCAACACAAAGACTTATTTGGTTTTACCTAAAATACTGGCTGCCCTCTTAGTTATACCAATGCTGGTGGTCGTTGCAGCCGTGTTGGGTGTTTGGGGTGGAAGACTTGCGGGCAGCGCGGCCAATATTATTTCTAACAGCACGTTCGACAAAGGATTGCTGGAAGGCTTCTTGCCTTACAATGTTGTTTTCGCATTAGCCAAGGCTTACACTTTTGCATTTCTTATTTCAAGTGTGCCTGCTTATTTTGGATATTATGTCAAGGGCGGCTCACTCGAGATCGGAAGAGCAAGCACAAAGGCTGTGGTGACCAGTTGTATCCTGATATTATTTGCTGACTATATCCTGGCGGCGTTGTTATTACCTGCCCCCTAAAGGGGGACCTGGATCGGGTATCTCTTATAGCAGAAAAGTTCTTAATCATGTTAGTTGAATGTTTATGTAACCAACTTTTGTTCGCTATTGGGCTTCTGTTGCGTCGCACACGTCAACTTCCTGTTCTTTAACTATTATTAAAAACAAACTCTAAGATTGAGAGCGTATAAACTCCCCTTTAGGGGATGGGGGTATGATCGAAATAAAAAACATACGGAAATCTTTCGGCGATAAAACGGTGATACAAGACGTAAGTGCGGTGATGCAACCGGGGCAATGCAACCTGATCATTGGTACAAGCGGCAGCGGCAAGACCGTTTTAATGAAATGCATGGTCGGTTTGCTGATTCCGGACAATGGTGAAGTTCTGTATGATGGAAAGGATTTTACGAACATGCGGACTGACGAAAAAACGCAGGTTCGAAAAGAGATCGGGATGCTTTTCCAGGGCTCGGCGTTGTTCGATAGTTTAACCGTTGAGCAAAATGTGATGTTTCCGCTGGATATGTTTACTTCAAACCCCTATCGTGAAAAGCTGAAAAGAGTAAATGAAGTTCTCGAAAAAGTAAACCTCAAAGACACAAACAAAAAATACCCGGCCGAAATAAGCGGAGGTATGAAAAAAAGAGTGGGCATCGCACGAGCTATCGTGCTAAACCCGAAATATCTTTTTTGCGATGAACCGAACTCGGGCCTCGATCCTCAAACTTCAATGGTGATCGATAGATTGATAAAAGACATCACTGAAGAATACAAGATCACTACTATAGTGAACACGCACGATATGAACAGCGTGATGGAAAATGGAGATAACATTATTTATATGTTCGGGGGACAGAAAGAATGGGAAGGAAATAAAAATGAGATCATCTTCAGCAAAAATCAGCGACTCAATGATTTCATATTTGCCTCTGAGTTCTTAAAAGATGCAAAGGATATGCGCATGCTTGAAGAGACAGGTAAGATCTCGAATGAAAGAAATATGGAAGAACTCATTGATGACGAGGCTCCCCCTCTCGTACCCCCACCCGATGAAGAAAAAAATAAATGAAAAGAATATCTCTTCTCCTGCTAACCTTTATTGTCGTAAGAGTATCGGGACATGAGTTCTGGATACAACCCGACAAGTTCATTTACCAGCGCGCCGAGCCTGTCAATATCAGGTTCCTGGTCGGTGAAAATTTTACGGGGGAAAACTGGACCGGGGATAAGGATAAAGTAAAAAGTCTGCGCGTGTATTTCGAAGACGTTACTGACAAGAATTGCATAGATGATCTTGAAAGCAATAAAGGCGACTCGTTGCAGATCGCTATGCTTGATGAAGGAACCGTCATGGTCGCTCTCAACACAACGAATTCTTTCATTGACCTTGAAGCTGCAAAATTTAATGAGTACCTGAAGGAAGATGGGCTGACAGAAGCATTGAAGTACCGGGAGAAAAATGGAGATACAAGTAAAAATGGTCGTGA
This sequence comes from Chitinophagaceae bacterium, assembly GCA_036002905.1. Taxonomy (GTDB): domain Bacteria; phylum Bacteroidota; class Bacteroidia; order Chitinophagales; family Chitinophagaceae; genus VBAU01. The sequence continues at coordinate 1,835 of DASYSW010000639.1, read as the reverse complement.
AAATTATCAGCGTAGCGTCAAAACTATTTTCCAGGTTGGCAGCCGGTCCACCAACGTCTATAAGAAAAAAACAGACTTACCTCTCGATATTATTCCCGTAGAACATCCTTATACTGTTTCAAAAGATGGAGATTTTAAAGTGAAGCTTTTCTTCATGGGGGAAAGATTAAAGCACACAAAAGTTAAGGTATGGCATAAGCTCGATGATAAGATCAGCCAGGAAGAATATACAACCGATGAAGAGGGTGAAGTAAAATTCTTTTTATCGCCCGAAGGCGAATGGATGGTCAGTTGTGTAAAAATGATAAGACTGCAGGATGATCCAAAAGCCGATTGGCAAAGCTACTGGGGTTCGCTGACGTGGGGATACTATTAATCTGCTCACCACAATATCAAATTAACAACGATTTACCGTTGACGAAGCCGCCATGGTATAATTCATGTTGCCATAAAATTATTCTTCACCAGCAATATCATGGCTTATGAACAAAATTTACTTTGTCCTCTTCATCGTCGTTTTTTCATCCTGCTCCGCTCATATCAAATACATGGGCAACAGCTTTCCTCCAACAAAGGAGCCCGACTTTTATGTGGATGAAAAAAGTATTGACAAACCTTATAAAATAATTGGCAAAGGATACCCAAATGGCGTTGGAACGCTTACGCTAAAAAGTCTGCAAAGGAACGCAATTGAGAAAGCAAAAAAGAAAGGCGCCGATGCTGTATTAATCCAGGACTATTTTGTTCCGGCTGCTGTTCAAACCAGCAGCACCATGCATCACCCTGGCAATGGAAATTCCTTACTTGCGTACGATGTCGACACCCAGTTCATTATATTGTTTCTGAAATATACAGAGTAGTAAGCCTGCCATGAAAATTGCTAAGGTGGGGGATAAAATTATCCACCAGCACATGCTCATTAACTCTTACTTTTGCCCCTACTTTCAAAATCGACTATGAGCATTCTCGTTAATAAAAAATCAAAGATTTTAGTACAGGGGTTTACAGGAACGGAAGGGAGTTTCCATGCCTCACAGATGATAGAGTATGGAACCGACGTGGTCGGTGGAGTAACACCGGGAAAAGGGGGAAGCACTCATCTCGACCGGCCCGTTTTTAACACGGTTGCGGATTGCATAAATAAAACCAATGCTGACGTAAGTATCATTTTTGTGCCGCCGGCATTTGCTGCCGATGCTATCATGGAGTCTGCTGAAGCCGGAATTAGCCTGATAGTTTGTATCACAGAAGGCATACCGGTACAGGATATGGTGAAGGTTAAAAACTACTTACAAGGGAAAAATACAAGATTGATCGGGCCCAATTGTCCGGGCGTAATTACCGCAGGGGAGTGTAAGGTCGGGATCATGCCCGGTTTTGTTTTTAAACCGGGGAAAATTGGAATCGTGTCAAAGTCAGGAACACTTACGTATGAAGCGGCCGACCAGGTAGCAAAAGCGGGACTGGGAATTTCAACAGCTGTAGGAATTGGCGGAGATCCGATCATCGGTACTACCACTAAAGATGCTGTTGAATTATTTATGAACGATGCAAATACCGATGGGATTGTAATGATTGGGGAAATTGGTGGAGGCATGGAAGCAGAAGCAGCACGATGGATCAAAGCAAATGGTAATAAAAAACCAGTTGTGGGCTTTATTGCCGGTCAAACTGCGCCGCCGGGTCGCCGTATGGGACATGCTGGTGCTATTATTGGCGGAGCCGATGATACTGCGGCTGCTAAAATGAAAATAATGAGTGAATGTGGAATCGATGTAGTCCAGAGCCCTGCAGATATTGGTAAGACGATGGCGAACGTAATGAAGAAGTGAGTA
>DASYSW010000638.1:0-2817 GCA_036002905.1 Chitinophagaceae bacterium | reverse complement strand
AAGAAATGTTTTATTCAATCAATTGCCACTGGCAGTAGTAAAAGAGATCAACAATCATTATGGAAATGCCCCGATCTCTGATATCATTGAATATACATCGGGCCTTGCAACGTACTACGGAATGTACGTGGACACTCCGACAAAACAGTTGAAAATAAAAATTACATCTGAAGGAGACATTACAGTAGAAAAAAGAACAAAAAAATAATAATCGCAGCATAAATCTGTTTTGCCAGCAGTCAGGCATACAGTCAAAAGTCCTCCAACAAAATCGGGGGACTTATTTTTTGGCTTCACCTCCGGCCCCTCTCCAAGCAGAGGAGTGATTGTGCAGTAATGAAATCTCTTACTTTTGCTTGCCCGCCGAAATTTGCGTCGCCACTAAAGCCTCAGCGCACGGGGTTAATGAAGGCAGGCCTAAGATTTTTATTATGAACAAAGGACCTATTTCACAATTTATCCAACACCATTACCGTCATTTCAATGCAGCCGCATTAGTAGATGCCGCTAAGGGTTATGAACAGCATTTGCTCGACGGAGGAAAAATGATGGTCACGCTTGCTGGCGCTATGAGTACTGCTGAACTGGGTGTGTCATTAGCCGAGATGATTCGCCAGGAAAAGGTAGATATCATCAGTTGTACGGGTGCCAATCTCGAAGAAGATATTATGAATCTTGTGGCACACAGTCACTACAAACGAATTCCTCATTACCGTGATCTTACTCCTGAGCAGGAATGGGAGTTGCTCGAGCAAGGATTGAACCGCGTTACGGATACTTGTATTCCCGAAGAAGAAGCATTCAGAAGAATCCAGCATAATATTGTAAAGCTTTGGAAAGATGCCGATGCAAAGAGTGAAAGATATTTTCCTCATGAGTTCATGTATAAACTTTTGCTAAGCAAAGTGATGGAGAAAGATTATGAAATAGATCCAAAGGACAGTTGGATGATCGCTGCAGCAGAAAAAAATTTACCAATCGTTGTGGGCGGATGGGAAGACAGCACGATGGGAAATATTTTTTCGTCTTATATCATCAAAGGTGAAATGAAAGCAACTACCATGAAGAGTGGTATTGAATACATGGTGTGGCTGGCGGATTGGTACAGAAAAAATTCGTCGGGCAAAGGAATTGGGTTTTTCCAGATCGGTGGTGGTATTGCCGGTGATTTTCCAATATGTGTTGTACCGATGATGTACCAGGATCTTGAATGGCACGATGTTCCTTTCTGGAATTATTTCTGCCAGGTCAGTGATTCGACAACTTCGTATGGTTCTTACTCAGGTGCTGTCCCCAATGAAAAAATTACCTGGGGTAAGCTGGATATAAAAACTCCAAAATACATTGTAGAAAGCGATGCCACGATCGTGGCTCCATTAATATTCGCATGGGTGTTGGGATGGTGAGGGCGTGAGTCGTGAATCGTGAATCGTATTCTCCGTATAGCTCTGTGTTCGCGATGCCTCTGTGGCTAATCCTTCGGCAAGCTTAGGATGACAACCACGGACAGGGGCGCACGGAGGATCATAGAGCACGGGTTTTTACTTAACATTTATTAACAAAAAATCTTTGAAGCATTGCAATTTGTTTCATTGGAAAATTACGCCGTTAGGTAACCACCAGGCGTAGTTAATCTGGCAATGTCAGCCCCCCGGAAACTTTTGAATCAGCTTAGACCAGTACAATTATAATTTCGCCCCGCCAAATATTATTCAATTTAAACCTTAAACAATGAATGAAACAACAACAATTCAGCAAACTGAAGTAAACCCAAACAAAGCGTTATGGGAAAAAGGCGACTTTACCCGCATCGCTGAAACCATGCGCGAAAGCGGCACCGCCCTTATTGAAAAATTAGATATCAAGAAAGGTCTCGATGTCCTTGATCTCGGGTCAGGTGATGGGACCACGGCTCTTCCAGCTGCCCGCCTGGGTGCAAATGTGCGGGGCGTGGACATTGCAAGAAACCTCGTAGCTGCCGGTAATAAAAGAATAAAAGAGGAGGGGCTAACTAATATCACTATTGAAGAAGGCGATGCCACAAATTTGCATCAACTGGAAGACCAAAGTTTTGACCTGGTGGTAAGCATCTTTGGTGCAATGTTCGCTCCAAAGCCATTTGATGTGGCAAAAGAAATGGTTCGTGTCACACGCAAAGGTGGACGCATCGTGATGGGCAACTGGATTCCAGGAGACCCAACACTTGTAGCGCAGATCCTGAAGATCAGCTCTGCCTATACGCCTGCGCCACCGGAAGGTTTTGTAAGCCCGATGTTATGGGGTGTAGAGAGCAACGTAACAGAGCGTTTTGTAAAGGCAGGCGTAGAAGCGGAAAATATATCATTCCTGAAGGATACCTATACATTTGATGCTCCTTACTCACCTTCAGCGCTTGTAGAAGTATTCAAAAATTATTACGGTCCTACGATGAATGCATTTGAAGCAGCAAAAAAGAATGGTAAAGATGTCGAGTTGCAAAGTGAGCTTGAACAATTGTTTGTTGCTCAAAACAGAAGTGCTGATCCAAATAAAACTTCTATTCCCGCGACGTTCCTAAGAGTGACAGTGAGAGTATAATCGTGAGTCGTGAATTATACACTTTGTGTACCTCTGTGGTCGCTGTGCCTCTGTGGTAATCCTTCGACAAGCTCAGGATGACAACCACGGAGACACGGAGTGCACGGAGAAGCATGGAGGAATAAAAAAGCCGGAAAGACTCCCCTCTTCCCGGCGAATAAAAAACGAAACGTAGAATCTATAGTTGGTCTTAGTAAACGCGAATTGTATTCTCCGTGAAGCTCTGTGTTCGCTGTGCCT
>DASYSW010000637.1:0-5899 GCA_036002905.1 Chitinophagaceae bacterium | reverse complement strand
AAAAATGCAGCAGCGTTGGTAAATTTTATAAATAATAGTCAGCTGGATCTTGGTTAATTCACTTAGTAATATTACTTTAGATTTCAGTATTTTTACTAAATTCAATGCCCAAGCACAAAGCCCTTATACCATCCCTGATTTCATACGAAAATGTCGGGACAACCGCGAACTGCTGAAATTTTAATGAAGGGAGGGAGTGTTTAATATCCCTTTTTAAAATACTGCTTTCCCGGTGTGTACAATGGTTGCAGGAGACCCCTCCATTGGATGTGAATTGCTGATAGGCGCACCATTAAACTTTCAGAGATGAAGCCAGAAAAGATCGGTATTGTGATCGTTGATGATCACCAGATCATGCGGGAAACCTGGAGGTTGATCCTTGAACAAGACCCTCGTTTTTCGATTGTGGCTGAATGCAGGAGCGGCGCAGAAGCAATAAAAACAGCAAATGATCTGCATTTTGATGTGATGCTGATGGACATCAATATGCATCCCGTAAATGGCTTTGAAGCCACAAGAAAAATTTTAAATAAGCACCCATCAATCAGGATCATCGGAATGTCGGTCAATAACCAACCGTCTTACGCACGCAATATGCTGAAGTTGGGAGCAAAAGGATTTGTCACAAAGGATTCCTCAAAACATGAAATGATCTACGCGATCACATGCGTTCATGACGGAGACACATATATTTGCGAGGATGTCAGAAAAAAAATGGACGATCCGGAATAAGTAACAAAGTAGGAACATTGATAGGTAGCCAGCGGATGTAATTCTGCGCGATATCGTGAGTGTCAGTCGTGAGTCGTGAGTAACATCTCACGTTTCACGTCTCACGATATTAAAACTCGGGCAAATAGATTGTCCTGCAACTCATTTTCGGCTTCTCTCCTTTCGGAACCATAACAATGATCTTTGTTGTAAGGGTTTCGCCATTTCTGATGGCATAACCAACCATTGCACTGACGAATCGGTATTTCGATGATTGCGATTCATCATAGAGTCTTACCTGTGAATACCAGGCCTTCGCATTTATCTTACCCGTCTTGGCCGTAAGACGTTTACCGGTTGCGTTTTTGCAGTTGAACTCACCTACTACAATTTCTTCGTCGGGTTTCGTAGATGAGTTTTTGAAAGGGATTAATTTAAGACATCCGCTTTTATTCGAAATGTATAAGTTCACTTCGTAACGTTCATAGTCATCTCCCTTTACTTCTTTTGACCGTTCATTGCTTATATAAAATCCATATTCAAAGCCATTGTACGCATACGGCGCGTTTTCTTCCAGGTCAACAATTTGCTGGGAAAAAGAAAAATAACTGATAAGCAGAATGATAACAATGATAGATAGTTTTCTCATAAGTGGAAGTTTTGGTCTATATTTTTTCACCACATAGAAACATAGGGACATAGTAACACATAGATGGCCTATGTGAACCTTATATGCTCTATGTGCCTATGTATTTCAATTCTATCAAAATTAGGAATGTACCCTTAATAGGTGTTCATTTCCTTGATCATTCTTTGAAGCTTCTCTCTTAGCTGTCCGTGTACCGCATCAAAATCTTTGGCCGAATTCAATGTTGCGTTTACGCTAAAATAAAATTTGATCTTTGGCTCGGTTCCTGACGGACGCGCCGAGATCTTGTCCCCGTTTGCAAAAAAGAATTGCAAAACATTCGACTTCGGCAATTTGATCTTCCACGTTTCCCCTGTAGATAAATTTTTGCCAACCCCTTTCTCGTAGTCAAGAAACTCGGCGACAGGTGCTCCATCGATCGTCTTTGGAGGATTATTTCTGAATGCTTCCATCATTGCCGCTATTTGTTTTTGTCCATCCATCCCTTTCTTCGTAATCGAGATAAGGTCTTCGAGATAAAAACCATGTTTCACATACAGGTCCAGTAATTTCTCAAACAGGCTTCTACCCTTCTCTTTTTCATAAGCTGCCATTTCGCACAGCAAGGCAACAGCACTCACTGCATCTTTATCGCGAACCTTGTCTCCTATCATTAGTCCAAAACTTTCTTCACCGCCGATGATGTAATTTTCTTTCCCTTCCTTCTCTCTTATCATTTCTGCGATCCATTTAAATCCTGTCAGTACGTTGTAGCAATTCACGCCGCTGTGCTGTGCTATTTTATCAATCATGTCAGTAGTGACAATGGTTTTGATCACCATGTCATTTGGCTGCGCAATGCCTTTTGCTTTTCTTGCTTCAATAATATAATTAAAGGCAAGGACCGCAGTTTGGTTTCCATTCATCAGCACCCAGTCCCCGTGATTATCTTTTATTCCGATCCCTACCCTGTCGGCGTCAGGGTCTGTTCCCAATAAAATATCAGCATTTAATTCTTTGGCGTTCTTCAAGCCAATGCTCATTGTTTCTTTTTCTTCGGGATTGGGATAACCCACAGTTGGAAAATTTCCATCGGGCTCCATTTGTTCTTTTACAATATTTGTGTTGGTAAATCCAAAAAGTTGCAGCACACCGGGAACCAGTTTTATACCGCTGCCATGAATGGGAGTATAGACGATCTTCAGATCACGTTGCTTTTTGATGATCTCGGGATACACGCTCAGTCCCTTTACCATCTGCATGTACGCATCATCCATGTCCTTCCCAATAATTGTGATATTATCTGCATTACCGGTCCACTTTACATTATCTACCGACGCTATCTTTTCAACTTCTTTGATGACATTTTTATCGTGAGGCGGTACCAACTGCCCCCCGTCATTCCAATATGCTTTATATCCATTGTACTCTTTCGGGTTATGTGAGGCAGTACATACAACCCCACCCTGGCATTTTAAATTACGGATCGCAAACGAAAGCTCCGGCGTGGGCCGCAAACTATCAAACAAAAAAACTTTGATACCATTCGCTGCAAAAACATTGGCAGTTGTTTCGGCAAAGAACCTGCTGTTATTCCTGCTGTCGTGAGCAATCGCCACTCTTACCTGTTCACTGGAAAAACTTTGTTTCAAATAATTAGCATAACCCTGGGTTGCCATGCCCACCGTGTACTTATTCATGCGGTTGGTGCCAACGCCCATTACTCCACGCAGCCCGCCAGTTCCAAATTCCAGGTCTTTGTAAAAAGCATCTGCCAATTGATCAGGGCTTTCTTTTTGCAGGCGACGGATCTCGTCCTTTGTTTGCTGATCAAAATTTCCATTCAGCCATACATTGATCTTTTCTTGAATTGCTGCATCCATATGTTATTTGATATTTGAGTTTTGAAAATTGAGATTTGAAGTTACCAATTTTCATTTTGCATTTAAAACAGTAAATGAAGCGTATTTTTGTTTTTTATGAGGTCAGCATTTGTACAAAGCCGGGCATCTCTTGCGTCGCACTCTTGTACGTTCGGTAAAAAGCTCAGCATTTTTTTCATCATCCTGGTAGTCCCTTATTTCTGTTTCGCTCAATTGGATTCGACTGCCTCCAGCCATCTGTCAAAGAAACAAAAAACAAACAGGCAAATATTTATCGGCGCCGTCAATGTCGTCGGATATGGCGGTTCGCTTATTATTTTAAACAACACCTGGTACAAAAATTATCCCCATACTTCGTTCCACACATTTAACGACGCCGGCGAATGGCTCCAGGTTGACAAATTCGGTCATGGCTGGACAGCTTATAATACCGGCAGGGTTTCAGCAGCCATGTGGAGATGGGCGGGTTTATCACAAAAACAATCAGCCATCATCGGAGGACTTAGCGGAGCTCTCTATTTAACCGTCATAGAATTTTTAGATGCACATTCTGCCCAGTGGGGATGGAGCTGGGGTGATATGACAGCGAATATTGTTGGGTCAGGACTTTTTATTTCCCAGGAACTTTTATGGAAAGAACAGCGGATACAATACAAATTTTCTTTCCATCAAAAAGACTATGGTGATTCAGCCTTGAACCAACGGGCCGATGATCTGTTTGGCAACAGCTGGTATGAACGAATGTTGAAAGACTACAACGCACAGACATATTGGTTCAGTGCTAACCTCAGATCTTTTTTTAAGCAAAGTAATTTACCCAAATGGCTGAATGTTTCGGTCGGGTATGGAGCCGATGGAATGCTGGGTGGCTTTGAAAATAAATGGATCGATGATGATTCAGGAACTCCGGTTGATCGCACCGATATTCCACGCGTAAGACAATTCTACCTTGCACCCGATATCGACTTCACAAAGATCAAGACAAATAAAAAATGGCTGCGTACCATTTTCTTTTGTTTAAATGCATTTAAATGCCCGGCACCTACATTAATGATCGATTCAAAAGGAAAGTTCAAAGCGTATGCACTATACTTCTGAGTTTTTTGCCAGGAAGACACCAGGACACAAGTATCACGGAGCCTTTGGGCACCTTCGCGGCATTGTGCCTCTGCTATAGATTCGCCTTCGTAATAATGAACTCAAAAAAGAGGTTCAACGCGTATGCTTGCATTTTGGTCTGACGGAGGCCTTTTTGCAAAGCATTAAATTTTCAAACAGTATTAGGCAAAAAGACCCCCACTCGCAAGGGCTTATGTTATATATTTAGGTGCTGTTATGTTCCCAGCGTAATCACAAATAAAAATGTTCCCGTTTTATATTCTTTTCAAAAGGCGATTAATTATCGAAAACCCGAAGTCCATAGCACTGGCTTTAGAGTATATCCAAAATAAATTGAAGGGATTAAAAGTTGACCAAATAGTTTGTCACGATAATCATATTGACTTCAAGAACAGATTGTTTAATGGACAAGGGAGGTGGCATTTAATGGCACCAATCAACAGTGGTTACTTTAATTATGACAAAGCTACATCCACTATAAAATATGCTATTTCGACTTCAACTGCGCTTGCTTTCGCTTTTGCGTTCTCTTGCTTTGTGTACTTTGTAAGTAGATCATTGACGGCCGCGGTTTTGATGTTTCTCTGGCTATATGGTATGAATTTGATCATTGCAATGGTCAGGCACCAAAAATTTTTCAATAACCTCGTGATCGATTTACAAATGATGCTTTCAAATATTTCATAGGAATATTTAATGCCGTTATTGAAAATCGAAATTGGATCGCATTTTTATTATGTCATTACAACAACAATTAATCAGCCGCGGCAGCTTCCTAAGTCAAATGAGCCTTTCTTACTTCGGTTGTTGGTCTAGATCACACAAAGGATGGAGACTTTACCTGGAGACCAACAACGGCCTAAGCGACAATGATAGAAGTGGAATAAATGGTTCGCGGAAATTTACTTGTATGCTAACAATCTTAATAGGCCAAGGTTCACAAGTGAATCTCCCCGCCAGGAGGGAGAATTAAATTGTATTTTTAGAGTAGTTCATGAAGACCCGCATTTTACTTACGACCGTACTGGTCGCCGGCCTTTGCAGACTAAACAGTCAAACGACTGACTCATTTAAAGTTGCTATCAGTCATATTTTCTTTTGCATTGATTCTGCTACCTATCAAAACCTGTTTAAAAGCGATTTCATTGCCAGGAAATTTGCTTATAGTCGCGAATCATCAGGAAAAACGTTAACAGATAGTTGGACAGGCAAGTACCTGCTTGGGCGAAGATCCTACATAGAGGTTTTTACAGTAAACGATAAGAAGGCTCAACCTCAACTTGGCGATAAATTCGGTGACGTAAGCATTGTTTTCAGAACAAAAAAAACCGGCGATATCCAAAAAATTGATACCCGGATAAAAGCTGATCAAAGAGATACTCACCTTGAGTTAATGAAGAATGAATCTGATGGCAAAATCATTCCTTTCAACTACAACCTCTATTTATCAAATGATCCTTTGCAGGAAATTTTTCGTCCTTATGTGGAAGAGTTTACTGCAGAGTTTTTAAAGCTATGCGGCTTTACTGAAAGCGAAATAATGGCAGGGATTACCACA
>DASYSW010000636.1:0-3329 GCA_036002905.1 Chitinophagaceae bacterium | reverse complement strand
GGTATTTTGGAGTAGTTCTGAATGACCTCTGAATAGGCCATTTTTACTGAATCTTCGACAGTATAAAAACTCGCTCTTACATTTTTGTTTGTAGAAACTTCCAGTACGGCAAAACCATTCGTCGTCGTTGCAAATGGAGTCTTCTTGTTTTTGGAAACTCGATTGTGTTTTGAACCGCCGCCACTCACAACATAATTAAAGCTGCTGTCTTTTATCAACTGTAAGCTATGCTCGTGGCCCCCGGTGAAAATGATATTTGGATATTTTTTTGCAACTTTTTCAACGTCACCAATCATTTCTGCATAGAGTGGGTGTTTCAAATCCTGGGGCGTCCCAAAAACACTCCTTGCAATAGGATAGACAGAACCTATAATCGGTAAAGGGATGTATAGATTTGGCGAGATATCTGTAAATGGAAAAACGTGTTGTTTTAATTTAAAATAACCACCATGAACACCGCTGCTTCTGAAAGTATGATGCCCGGCTAAAATGATTAATTTTTTTGAATTACGGCTGAAGATGTCGTCCAGCTGTGTCAATACTTCATCTTTTGTTTTATAATCGCAGTCAGACTCAATCTCAGGCTTGTCGTAGGGATGTATCCACCATTGCGTATCAAACATAACAAGTATAACATCCGGCGCTAACGAAACCTCAACAGGACCGGGGCATCCATTTTCAGGATAAAACTTGACATTTTTTTTATTTAACTGGTCGACATACTGCTGTTCCCTGATAACAGTCTCCCAGCCACCGGGCTTACCATTTTCCCAGTCATGGTTACCCGGTATCATGTAGATTTTCGCCGGTGTGCTGTCAGCAATTGACAACTCACTATCCAGCACACTCCGGGACGCCATGTAATAACTGTATTGCTCATCAGGGAGACCCGAGCGGTACAAATTATCTCCCAGGTAAACTATCGTTGTCTTCGCATCCAAAGGGATCAATTGCTTTACTGCATCTACTACCGGGTGATGACCATTCGTCAATTGACCAGCATCTCCTATCAAAACGACGCGGGCATCAATTGTATCCTTTTGTCCTTTTGCCGCGATAGATACAACTAAAACAATTACCAAAAACCATGAAATCCTCATTGCCGGCTATTTAGGTTTATTGTACTTAAAAATTAAAATTTCTCCCACTCCTCTATCAGCAGCTTCATTCGAAATGATCAGGTCACCTTTTGGTGTGAAGGTTAACCCCTCCGGCTGTTTAAACAAAGAGGGATCTATTTTATACGCACTTTTTACGCTGTGATCTTTATTCAGGATAACCAGGGCGCGATTTACAGATGCGATGATGTATAGCTCTCCTGTCAGGGGATGAATGGCAGCGGCGGAAGGCTTAAGTCTGAATTTTTCATCTTCACCCAGTTCTTCTCTGATCGTGGCTGTTTCTATTTTAAATGACGACGTGAAAGCGTTGGTAGAAGGATCAAAGGCAAAACTGCTGACTTCTTTCCTTGTATCCTGCGCGCAATTTTTACAAATTACTACTAACTGCTGTAGTGAACTGTCGTAATACAACGTTTCAAATTCATTTTTCCCCGAAGCTATAGGAAAAGACTGCAATGAAACAGAATCGGGAGTGGCAAATCTGAACTTTTCGAGAGCGCCTTTACTTTTCAACACATAAAATGCACTGTCGACGAGCGAAAGGTCCTCGTAGTCGGCTCCGTTTGAAAATTTCCATCTCTCGATTTGAAGTGGGTTCTTTAAATGAATTTTAAATAACCATCCTTTTTCATCCTGTATAGCAAAAATGCCTGAGTCCTTTGTATAAAAAAACAAGCCTGAGATCTCATCTAAAAGTGCAGGTAGCTTATAGATGAAAGGTTTACTAAAGTTATAACCCGGAGGACTCGGATAAGAACGGGAGCTGCGTGACGAACAGGATGCGAAAATGAGAGCACCTAGGGAAATAATGACGGCTACGTAAAAAACAAAATTTTTAATCCAACGCGGAGGTAGTGCAGGATTCATATTTCCATTTCTTCTATTCGTAATGCCATAAGTTACACAAAAGTTCTGCCAAAGCAATAATTAGTTGCTCTTACAGAATCTCGCGACTTATATACGGTATTTCTGCAGAATAGATCGTACCGGGCGAAGATCGGAAGCAGGTTGAGCAATATTTTCCCTGCATCAACCGGGCGCATCCACGTTATTTATCACCGATCAACTGACCCGAGGTAGTTGAGGACAAGGGTACATCATGTTCGGCATTGTAGTTTACATCAACGCGCAGGGCCTTCAATCCAAGTACGCCCTGAAGCTCTTCAAGTTCAAGTTTTTCAATCCCCGGTTTCAATAGCTGCCGCGTTTGTAAAAATTCAATGTACTCCTCGTATTCTGCGGCTTCCTTTGGTAAGGAGTAAACGATCGCAATTTTGCCAGGCTGGGTCAACCGCTCTTTGGTACCCTTTACGCGAACCTTGTCGATCCGTTTCTTAATGATCTCATAGCGGCTATTGTAGGCTCCATCTACATCAAATTTTCTTTCAGAGGTCCTGAAACTGATGCTTATAGGGATGCTATGTGCCAGTATTAACTGCGTTGTGGTAAGTATATGAGGTAGTTTGTTTTTGAGGTCATGAACCATCACAGCGGCCCTGGTAAGCACCTCGAGTTGCCAGATCTTCATGTTTCGCAGGTATAGCTCATCAAATTTTTGCGTCGGAACAATTGACTGACCAATGTAGACATTAAAATCAACACCATCAGTTACGTAGCGTTCAAAATAGTGAGGAAAAACTCTTTGGGCCTCGGCCTGTTCACGATCGATAAGACCGGCCAGGGCATCATTCAGCATATTAATACTTTCCTCGAAATGGCGACGATGCCGATAAACCAGGTTCTTCTGGGGATCAAGTGCAGCGAAATATTGATCGATGTCGGTTTTTAATGAAGGTTTTGTAACGGCCAGGTGGTGGAAGATTTCTGTTACCTGGGTTTGCAGAAAATCATACACCTGCAGCTCGTCCTCCGATAGAAGAATGTCGGTGATAGAATTAATATACTTGTCTGTTTTAAAGGCAATGTTTTCCAGAAATGGGAATTTGATTTCTGTGAGTGCCTTCTTCACTACGTCCTGCACTAATTGTAACTGCTCTATCAGGTCAAGCTGGATCACCTGCATTCTTTCTACGGATGAATTCCTGATGTCAATGCAGCCGTACAAAGGGTAGACATCATTAAAGCTGACGCGCTCGATTTTTTCGGTCTTTCCCGAATCCTTTGCCATAATATAAGAAAAGGCAGCTTCCGTAAATTTCCATTCAACGGCGGGTTGAATGGCTGTGAAATTTTCCTTGATCACTTTAT
>DASYSW010000635.1:0-15715 GCA_036002905.1 Chitinophagaceae bacterium | reverse complement strand
ACCGTCGGATGCCCTGCGCCATTAAAGAGAAACGGAATCGGAGTATATCCTTCATTTTTAAACGCTTCTTCTATGGTCATTGTACTGCTTAAAAGGATTATTGTTTGAAGGGGCGCACTCGCTCATGGGTCTGGACGTACTTACTTTCTTAAAATCTTCTCCATCGCTTTCCCCTTTGCTAATTCATCAATCAATTTATCTAAATAGCGGACTTTCTGCATGAGTTTGTCTTCGATTTCTTCCACGCGATATCCGCAGATTACTCCGGTGATCTTTGAAACATTCGGATTCATTGCCGGTGCCTGGGCGAAAAATGTTTCAAAATCAGTTTTCTTGTCAATTTGTTTTTGCAAGGTTTGTTTGTTGTAGCCGGTGAGCCAATAAATGATGGCATCGACTTCAGCTTTTGTGCGTCCCTTTTTCTCAGCTTTTTGTATGTACAACGGATAGACACTGGCAAACGACATTCTGTATACTCTGGTATTATCCATTTTTTGTTATTGAGTGTCAAAATTAATTTATCAGGGGCGGATATTGCCAAACCGCGTTGGGAGTGAATTGTTCTGGTTTATCAGGTAAAGGTCATGATAGCACTGGCAAATTCAGCAGGTGCTTCTTGCGGCACGTTGTGTCCTGCTCCTTTGATAATTCTTCTTTCATATTTGCCCTCAAAGCTCGAGGCATCCTTACCTGTTCCTTGAATGGGTTCAACACCATCGGCTTCAGCGTCTAAAACTATGGTCGGCGCTCTTATTGTTGGCTGCTTTAGTAAGGCGTCTTCTATATTTTCCAATTTGGGGTCGCCATTTGCCAACCCATATCGATGCCTGTAGGAATGCACTACTATGTCTACAAAATCGGGATTGTTGAATGAGATCGCCGTAGCTTCATAAGTTTTATCATCGAATTTCCAGGTTGGAGACCAATGACTCCATAACAACCTGCACAGTTCTTTCCTGTATCTTGTTAATCCGAGGCGTCCTCTTTCGCTATGGAAATAATATTGATACCAATTTAGCATTTCAATTTCAGGGGCTACTGGCTCCGAATATTTTGCTATGTTTTGAATATTATATCCTGCCACTGATACAAGACCCCGAACACGACCAGGAAAAAGTGCGGCAACAATACACGCGGCTCGCCCGCCCCAATCATATCCACCAAGTATGGCTTCTTTGATCGATAATGCGTCCATCAAAGCAAGGAGGTCGCTGGCTAAAGCAGCTTGCTGGCCGGAACGAATGGTGCCAGGAGATAAAAATCTTGTTGGTCCGTACCCACGTAAATAAGGAACAATGATCCAACAGCTGCCTGTTGCGAGGTTTTTTAGAACTTCATCATAAGTCCTCACATCATAAGGAAATCCATGCAGGAGTATAACCGGTATTCCATTTGGATTTCCACTTTCTTCGTACGCAATACAAAGGTCGGCTGCATTAATATATTTTAATATTCCCATTTGAGTTCAATTTTCCCCGTCGGTGAAAACATCAACAATGGTTGAATTGTTCATTAGTCCTTCATTAAATGTTTGTCGAAGCCCCGTGCTACAAGTTGTTCAAATGCGTGCCATATGTCGAGGGGTATTTCCTGGTATACCTGGAAACCTTTTTCCGGGTAAAATTTTATTCGTTGAAGGTCGCCGGCCATAATATTGATGACTCTTTCAAGCGGTATCTCTTCTGTCGGGTACTCTTCGAACGAAATTTGCGGAGAGGTTACGACCAGCTTTCTATCGGGCCAGTGTTGCTTAAAGGTTGCATAGCTTCTTCTTTCCATGTAAGGCTTTTGAACAACAATAAAAGATCGTAGGTCAAGATTTTTTTGCGAAAGCAACTGCTGCGTGAACAAAATATTTTCGCCTGTATTTGTTGATTTGTTCTCAACAAGAATCGATGCCTCAGGAACGCCCATGCTTATTGCGATTGCTGCAAACCGGTCAGCTTCCTTTTCTGTCCATGTTTCTTTTGTAAAATTACCCAGGCCTCCTGAAAAGATCAATATCGGCGCCCATCCTTCAAGGTATAATTGAGCAGCGCGTTCTGCAACACGGAGGTCATGGCTGCCCAAAGTCAAAATGCAATCGGCCCTTTCGAGGGCATGATGCATGTGATGATAATCCCAGAGTTTCTTTGCCAGGTGAAATGTTTCGTTGGAGATCATAAGATCTGCGAAAATACAGCACGAAAGTTTGATAGGTTATTGTTCTATTTGGGCTTCTGGCGCGTTTTTGATTTTTACAATGGTTCCCCGTCAGTAAAATTCCAGGTGCTTACAGATTGTTTCTGACGGAAAATTGCTGACGGATAATGTAAGTAAAGTTTGTCTATCAACGGGTGTCAGGACAAATTCAAGAATGGAATAATTTTCTGGTTTGCCAGAAAGCCTTGACAAAGAACTTAGATGACTATAGCTTAATTTTTTTCTTTGTCGTATGAAATTATATTCCCTTTGTTCTCAAACATCAGATGATGAAACCCGCGAACTAAAATTCCTTCCTTCACTTTCCAATTGGTATTTATTTCTAGTCTCAGTTCTGGGTCATCCATCCATTATTTCATTAGCTCATGCTTTGTCAAAGCAGCCCATACCTGGATAAGTTCAGCATTTATGGTAACAGTCGTCGCAAATTTATCTGTCATTATAATCTCTCTTATTGTCATCAAGCTGCATTACCCCTGCAAACGTCAATAAAGTCTTACTCCCAGGGAAAAACTTATAGAGCCAAAGTCTTCGTTTGTTTTTTCGTAACGGTTGAAAACATTGATATAGGAAAGTTTTCCTGTCCATCTTTGACTGTGTGAGAAATAAAAACCCAGGGACGGCTTGATACCGAATTTGATTTGTCCGCCAAGAAAACTGGGTCCTGCAACCAGGGCCAGGTAAAGTGTTTTCATAGGATGGTAAGAACCACCGGCAAAAAGATTTACCATTCCACCTAAGTCATTGATTGGCGTTCCTGCTGTGTCAAGCCGCAAGACCTTATCATCTTCCAGGTAACCGTCAGCAGTTAACTCAATTGTCGGCTTCAATTTCGCGGCCTGTCGAAAAAACAGTTGAAGGCCTGCCCCCATGCCCCACGGGTTGTTGCCTTTTGTCGCGTCATAGAGTGTGTGGGTATATTGTCCTTGCAGGTACATTGAAGACTTGCGTTCTACTTGTCCAAAAGATTGTGTCAGAATAAAGCAAAGTAAAAATGTCGTTATGAACTTTTGCATAGGTCAGTCTTGGTATTGGGGTCGTGCCGGGGGATAAACTTAAAATTACGAAGGGTTCTTTAGTAGAAGGTTTAATTGCTTATTGAGTAAATTTTTCAATAACATCTTTCAAATGCGGATACTGTTGAACCAGGTCTTCTCTTTTTGCCAAACTGAAGTCTGCAAAATCAAATCCTGGCGAGACCGTGCAACTTACAAGGGAAAATCCTTTAGCATTTTTCACCCGCGCAGCAAACCAGGTATTAGCGGGGATCTTTACCTGCGGCAACTCGCCTTTTTTAATGTCATTGCCCAGGATGAGTGTGATCAAATGTTCATCTTCTATTGATATTATTTCCAGGGGTCGTCCTAAGTGAAAAAACCACAATTCATCTGATCTGATACGATGGAAAAGAGATTTGTCGTCATCTTTCAGGAGATAATATATGGCGGTGCAGACATGTCTATCTTCTTTCCTGTCATTAGTGATGGTATAGTCGGACTTATATGTCTCCTTATAAAACCCGCCTTCAGGATGAGGTATTAGTTTCAGTTTTTCAATAATCTCCTGTGCGTTCATAACAAGAAAGTGTGTAGATTCTCAACATTAAAATAATTAGAAAGCCCTTTTTCTCCACTATGCCCGGTTATCTGTTTCAACGGTTAATTCTTGCTTTTCTTTTTTTTCTGATTGACGTTTTTTCCTAAAATAATAATAAAACGGTACACCTAGTAATACAAGGCACCCTCCCAACAATGATTGCTTTGGCTCCGTAATAAAAGTATTAATGATCAGAGCGACTGAGAATAATATGATGACTACCTGCACAACAGGATAGCCTATCGTCTTCACTTTTATCATTCCTTTTCGTTTCATTTTAATTAACGCTATCGCCAGGAGTCCAAAAAAAAGAAAGTTGGTAAAAACAACCATGTTAGTAAGCATGTCAAAAGTCCCTGAGATGATAAGCAGCGAGCTCCACAATGTGGCGGCGACCAAAGAGAAGTACGGAGTTCTGTAACGGGAATGCACACGAGAGAATTTTTGAAAGAAGAAACCTTCCTGTGCCATGCGGAAATAAATGCGGGAATAGACAAGGATCCCCCCATTAACTGTGCCCAACACACTGATCATAATCAAAACAATAATGATCGTCTTTCCCAAATTTCCGATCAATGTTTCTGCCACGACCGCAGCACCAATTTCGTTCGATCCCACTGATGCCAGTCGAGTCAATGGTAACACGTGCATGTATGAATAATTTGTGAGAACGTATACCATCATCACGATAGATACACCGGTTATTACGGCAAGTGGTACATTACGCTTTGGGTTTTTTACTTCGCCTGTGACTGCTGTTACATCCAACCACCCGTTGTAGGCCCACAGTGCGCTGAGCATGGCCGTAAAAAAGGCACTAAAAAAAATTATTCCGTGCATTTCATGCGCGGTCCCACCTGTTACTTGCTGCACAGAGGCGGGAGAAATATACAGCAGCCCGAGAACGACCAGGATGACGATGCCTAATATCTTGGTGGAAGTAAAAATGTTATTCAGGTAGCCGCCTTTTTTTACACCCCGGTAGTTTACCCATGTAAAAAGGGTCATGACCAAAATGGCCAGTATCTTGATGCCCGAATCGGCGAATGGATAAATAAAATTTCCTATTGAGATGCCTTCCCAGGTCTGCAACGGATTTGGAAGTGGTACTAGTGAATGTAGAGTTTGTGAAAAGATAAAAGCGACGGCGGCAAGGGTAGCGGTACCGGAAACCGTAAAAGCACTCCATCCAAATAAAAATGAAAAAAAGTTTCCGAATGAAAGCCGGAGGTATTCATAGGCACCACCGGATTCCTCCGTGAGCGATGCAAGGCCTGAGAGATTTAAAGCGCAAAACATGGTAATGATTCCCGGAATTACCCATGCTATCAATATCCAGGCCTCGCTCAAACCTGTTTGTGACATGGGCACGATCTTTTTAAAAATACCGGAACCGATCATGATGCCCGCCACCAGCAAAGTTGCAGTAAAAAGACCCAGCGACCTGTTTAGTGTTGGTTGAGATATTTTCAAAGTTTTGTGTTAATTATAATAAGAAAGAGTGGCAGCGGCGAATACTCCCGCTGGCGATCGATGAATTTAAGAAACTTCCGGTCGACCGCGAAGTTTCGGGAGTACGTAGATTTATTCTTATTATTGTCTGGGTACAGTTTTAAAAAGCAAAAGTCTTATTTGCCCTACACCATTGGCCAGGGAAACTTGCTTTGCAGTTTTATCCTCATGCCTGTCTCCTGGGATTTTTTAGCTGCCTCGATTATTTCCAATACATGCAATGCATGCTCTACGTTAATCCTTGGTTCAATTCCTTTCAACATACTTTCACCCACTACTTTTGCGCCTTCTCTCCATTCATATCCGCCTTTGTCAGTGCAAAGCAACTGCTCCTCACCATTCGTTTTTAATGAATCAACCGCTACACCATTTGTTTCCCAGTCATAACCGATTAAACGCATATTGCCTTCGCTTCCATATATCTGAATAGAATGTAACCTTTGATCTTTTGCCTGGTGACCAAACCTGTCATAAAAATTGAACCCACACATTACATGGCTGATAATATTATTATCATGCTCTAATAAGAGATGTGCATTGTCTTCTGCTTCTACTTTTATTTTTCCCTTATCGTCAACAGTGCGTTCGGGTGTAACAATACTTAACATAGCCATTACGCTTCTTGCCGGCCCAAGCAATCCTGTCAGGGTCGCCATGTTATAAACACCCAGGTCGGGCATGCTGCCTCCACCTTTTTCATAAAAGAACGCACTCCAGGTGGGACCCGTGTGTCCATATTGTCCGTGCGCTGAAGAGACTCTGCCCAATTCACCCGACTGCAATTTCTTGCTCATAAATTCAAATTGTGGACTATTAACTACGGCGGGCGCACCCCACAAGCGCAATTTCTTTGACCTGGAAAGATCTAAAAGTTCTTTGCCTGCGGCATAGCTGTTTGCCATTGGTTTTTCACTCCACACATGTTTACCGGCCATTATTGCTTTTCGATTCAGTCCTTCATGTACCTGCATATCCGTGAGAGTAATCATCATATCAAACGGTTCACCTTTTAGCATTTCATCGATATTGGGATACGTTTTTGCATTTACATTAAATGTTTTATTGCGCTCCAGGGCCCTGTCATATTTAATGTCGCAGAGAGAAACGATTTGTATCACATCGGAGGTAAGCAGTTTAGGAATATAGCTTCCGCTCACGCTGCCACAACCAATGACGGCTACTTTTAATTTCTTATCCTCTGTGCTCATTGCAAAACTTTCCAGTGATGAAAGCAATACTGCTGCACCTGCAGAGGCAGTGTATTGGAGGAACGTTTTGCGTGATAGATCGTTCATATTTTTGGTTTTTGTTGTTATAAAATTTTCGGCCCGGCAAAAGAGAAACCCTTGTCATGATTAGAAGCTGTCGAATCGATCACTTCAACTGGAAGAATTTTCAGATAGAGTTGCGAGCAACCTTCGGGCAGTGGCCACGCTGGAATATTTGTTGTAGCTGTGTCATCCCTGGGTTGCTTTAAATAAAGTTAACGCTTTTGAAGAAATCAAAACTGAAGCCGGAGCACCGACACACGGAGTAAAAAATGCGATGGCGGACAATAGATGGTCAGGTAGAGAGCCGAATATTGGCAGCGATATTAAACCCGTCTCCTGCATTAATCAGTAGGCTCCCACAGTTGAATTTTGTTTCCTTCTTCGTCAAGTATATGGACGAATTTACCATAGTCATATGTTTCCATTTTGTCTAAAATGGTTACACCCTCCTTTTTTAATTCTTCAACGAGCGCTCCTAAATTCTCAACTCTGTAATTGATCATAAAATCCTTTTTTGAGGGCTCGTAGAGTTTTGCAGTTTCGGAATTAAGATTCCATTGCGTAAGTCCCTTCTTTTTGCCTTCAGCATCCTCGTACCACTCGAAAGATGCCCCATATTGGCCTGCATCTATTCCTAAATGTGTTTTATACCACTCTTTCATTTTGTTTGGGTCTTTGCATTTGAAAAAAATGCCGCCGATCCCTGTTACCTTTTTCATTGTTGTTGATTTTGATTTTTTTTCTTTAGAAATTATTGCCTTAAATGTGAAACCTGAAAGAAAAGATGCTGTAATGGCTAAACCTATTAATGATATTCTTTTCATTTTAGTGTGGTTTAATTGCATGACACAAATGTCGAAAGATTGCAGTTGATTTACATGGGCCAGTTCGAACTTGCAAGTACAACTGATGTTTCAATTTGACGAGCCGGAATTTTCCAATACTTCTGCAAGAGTCGCTGCCCTTCGCGACGTGATACTGGGTTAAAGCCGCGTTTTTTATAGAAATCGATTGCCCATGTCGCATCAGCCCAGGTGCCAATCAAAATTGGTTTTGTAGCCAGCCCCGAGAGATGGTTTAATAATTTTCCACCTATGCCTTTATTTCTTGCAATCGTTCTAACGTAGGCATGCCTGATTAACGTGACATCGGGTTTGTCCTGGATGCCCATGACGCCAACAATTTTATTGTGCTCTCGATAACACCAAAACTGAACACCATCCTCAATTTGACCCCGAAGTTCTTGCTCCGACATATAGGGTTCATGCCACCTGTCTTCAGGAATAACGTCTTTGTACGCCGATGCTGCATCATTGATAATAATCAGGATCTCTTCAAAGTCAGTTTTTTCACTTGCAACAATCATGTAGTGAATTTTTGTGTTCCAAAGTACCGTTTAAATAATCTCTTTGCTATAATTTGAAAAAATGTCAATGGCTTCATATACTTCAAACCCGATACCTTGTGCAAGCTGTTTTGGCTCCGTCATACTGTGTGTTAAAAATATGGAAATAACTTTCTTTACCGGGTCAGCTGACCACCAGCCACCATAAGCGCCGGGCCAACCCACCGAGCCAATTGAGCCCCCGCATGGCACTGATCCGTATTTGCTTTCTTTCAAAACTATTGCCAGCCCCAGGCCAAAACCATAGTGCTCTCGAAAGAGTGATAGACCCATTAATTTTGAATGTTCTCGTTGCGAAGGAGTCAATTGATTGGTGCACATTAAGTCAATCGTTTCTTTTTTTAAGATCCGGATACCATTAGACCTTCCGCTCTCTACAAAAAGTTTTGCGAATTTTAAATAGTTGTCGATCGTTGACCAGAGTCCCTGGCCGCCTGATTCAAATTCTAAATTGGGCGGGCGTTCTTTGAAAGCCATTTTTAATGGAACTGTCTCAAGAGTTACCAGGTTGCCCGATTCGTCGTAACCAAAATTTAAAGCACGCCTGTTTCTTTTGCTATTTGGGACATCAAAAAATGTATCGGTCATAGCTAATGGATTGCATATTTTTTCCTCCATTACTTTGCCCAGTGATTTTCCTTCTATTTTTGAAATGAGGATACCTAATAGATCTGTAGATCTGCCGTAATTAAATACTGCACCCGGTTGACTTGCCAGCGGTAAACTTGCCAATCCATTTATCCATTGCTCATTTGTAAGTTCAGAATCAATGTCGCCTCCCAGGCCAATGTAGTCATCTTTAAGTTTTCCATTCTGAAACCCGCCATACGTAAAGCCTGCTCTATGTGTTAGCAAATCCAGGATAGTAATGAGTCGGTTTGCATCTTCGAATTCCCTGGTCTGCTTTTTTAGGACTTTCATATTGCCGAACTGAGGAAACCACTTGGTTATTGGGTCGTCTAAACTTAGTTTGTTCTCTTCATATAACATCATGGCAAGTACTGATGTAATTGGTTTTGTCATGGAAGCAATCCGGAAAATCGTGTCCATTGTCATTGATTCAAAACTGTCCAAATTCTTGTATCCATGACTTTCCTGGTATATTACCTCTCCGTCTCTCCAAATGATGCAGTTAACTCCACCAAGCTTTTTACTATCTATTAATTTTTTAAACATCCTCGTTTTTGAAATTTTCGAATCTTTGTCAACACGGCCATGGAATATCATTTGGAAAAATAAGCCCGCTGATTTGCGAAGTAAAACGTTTGAGGGTTGCCGAAGGTTGTCTATCTTTTAAACTTCACACCATGTGGCTTAGCGCGGGTGGACGAGAGCCCCAATGACAGACTCTTGAAGCGTGAAAACTTTCAAAATAATATAACTTTAAATCTGTTTTAGGGACCATCATTTTTATAAAGAGAGAAGCTGATGAGAAAAGCAACAATTGTTTCCAGGGTCATCCTCGGATTTATTTACCTGGTTTTTGGCCTGGATTATTTCTTGCATTTTATTCCCTATGAACCCAATCACACGGGCAGGGTGGCAGCTTTTAAGGCAGGCCTTAAAGGAGTTGGGTATTTTTATCCAATGATCAAATCCATTCAAATCGTCGGCGGCATCTCCTTATTAATTAACCTGTACGCCCCTTTTTTTGCAGTAGTGTTATTCCCGCTTAGTGTAAATGTATTTCTTTATCACACTATCCTGGTTCCTTCCGGTTGGTGGATGGGTGTGTTATTAATAGTTCCAAACTTGTTTTTGGGATATGCCTATCGAAAATACTATAATGGAATGTTTGTGAAAAGGCCGTTTATTGCAGGCAGATGATACCAGTCATTTTGTGTGATTGATGTTAGCTTTCTTTTTTCAGCTCATTGTAAAGAGTCACTGCAGAGCTCGCAAGTATTCACTAACTTCAAATATGGCATATCCAATTGAACTTATTCTTTCCCGTCAACTGGCAGAATGTTTGGGCACGCCGGTGTTTCTGACTGATACCGAGGGTAATCTCCTGTTTTATAACGAACCGGCTGAGGACATTTTAGGTAAGCGTTATGAGGACACTGGCGAGATGGCTGTTGGGGAATGGGGTACCATTTTTAAAAATAAAGATGATGCCGGCCATCCAATTCCGCCCGAGGAACTTCCATTGGTAAAAACATTGATGAACCGGTTGCCTTATCACAAAACCTTTTGGATAGAAAGCCTGCAGGGGACAAAGGAAAGAATATCGGTGACATCTTATCCTGTCATCGGCAGGGGAGCAACATTTTTAGGAGCCATTGCCATCTTTTGGAGATCATCTGAATGAATATCACCTTGTGGGGAGTACGCGGTTCCATACCCACTACAAGCCCCAATACCAGACAGTATGGAGGTAATACATCCTGCGTGGAAGTGGATGCGGATGGGTGGTTGCTTGTGCTTGATGCAGGGAGCGGAGTCCAGGGATTGAACAGTAGTGCGAACGTCAAGAATAGCCGCATCGATATTTTATTGACCCACCTGCACATGGACCACATCCAGGGACTGGGATTTTTTGGACCGCTTTTTAATCCGGCAGCCGAAGTACATATTTGGGGACCTGCGGGTAACTCTCAAAGTTTGCGTGGCAGGCTGGGGCGCTATTTTTCTCCGCCGCTTTTCCCGGTGTATTTTCGAAATCTTACGTGCAAATTAATTCTCCATGAAATTGGAAAAAGTAATTTCAACGTTGGTCCTTTTGCAATTCAATCGGACTATGTGATTCATCCCGGGCCCACTGTTGGTTTTCGAATCCAGCACAAGCGCGGCGTGTTTACCTATATTCCCGATCATGAATTTGCCTTAGGCTGTAACATTAACGATGTGAAAGATATTCGTTGGGTCTCCGGCAGCGAACTTGCCGCCGGAGCGGACCTGCTGGTGCACGATGCCCAGTATACTTCAGAAGAATACCAGGCAAAACAGGGATGGGGACATAGCTCCATGGAGGATGCCATTCAATTTGCGCGGTTAAACGAGGTAAACCAGTTGTTGTTGTCCCATCATGATCCGGCTCATTCAGATGAACAGTTACGTGCTATTCAAAACAAGCTTAAGGAAAAACATACGACGGTTGCCTTTGATATGGCGGTTGAAGGCTCGAGGATTGAATTATAGTTGTTCAATGGAACTTCAGCTAGAAAAGGTAACAAAAAATCAAGGCAAATCTCCCGCCTTGCGGGACTGAAGAAAATCAAAAGAGTGGAGGCAGAAATTATTTTTTGAGTCCGTACAATAATATTCTTTTAAAAGAGTAAATGGCGGGAAAGCTTGCGAATTGTTTTTTTATTCTTTTGATAAATTCAGATTTAAAGAAGTCCTGCTCTTTCGGATCAAGTCTTTCCATATACGGTATTAATGCAGATCCTGAAATAAAATTATATAATTCCATTTCGTCTTTTGCTATTATTGGATAGACCTTCAGGAAGATCTTTAGATCTTTTAATCCACATTCAAACATCATCCTGGCATAGTCATCTATTTTCAATACCGGGGAATCGCGACGAAAGCCCGCGAGTAAGTCAACAAATGTCTGTTCACTCACCGTCTCCAGGAGAATTTTGTTAAGTGCGTTTTCTGCCTGGAAGGGCATTTGAACCGCAAACTGTCCGTCATTATTTAGTTTCGAAATTAATTTTGGGAACAATTCAGCATGATCATTTGACCATTGAAGGGCGGCGTTGCTGAAAATAAGATCCCAGGTAGGTTGAGACGCGGCAAATTCTTCGATCGTGGAAAGCCTAAAGCTCAACTTTTCGGTCACAAATTTTTTGGATTCAGAAAGCATTTCTTCAGAAGAATCAATTCCTAAGAAGGAACTATTTTCAAATCTTTTAGACAGGAGTGAAGTTTGTTCGCCCGTTCCGCAACCAACATCAACACAGTTGTGTAAATTTTCATTTGAAATCAGATCCATTAGATCAAAGAAAGGTTGATAGCGGATATTTTTGAACTGGTTATATATTTGAGGATCCCACGGCATCTTTTAATTTTTGGTCAAACT
Source organism: Chitinophagaceae bacterium (assembly GCA_036002905.1). Taxonomy (GTDB): domain Bacteria; phylum Bacteroidota; class Bacteroidia; order Chitinophagales; family Chitinophagaceae; genus VBAU01. The sequence goes on along the minus strand of DASYSW010000635.1, from coordinate 3,702 downwards.
ATAGTATCGTATCTAAATTTCTAATCGCATTTCCAATAAATTCGGGTTAAATCCTGCTTTCAAATATGCATTTTTAGCAGTTATATTTTTATCATAAACTTCCAGTCGGACTTCAGTTAATTTTTGACTTTTGGCCCAGTCGATAAGCCCATTTAGAATTTTTTGATTTATGCCCTGGCCACGAAATCCAGGTCTTACATACATAAAGCCCAGGTATGCATATCTCGAATACTTTTGAAATGGTTCAGCGGGTAAAATTTTTGCGTAACCGGAACCTATGATTTCATTATTAACGACAGCTACCAATACTTCAGCTTCCCTGGACCTGATAAGTTCGATCAAATCGTAATAGTGAATTTCGCCGTCCCTTAATGTACTGTCAAAAGGCCGCTCTGCATTTATTATTTCTTTTTCAAAACCTAGTAGTATTTCGATTTCGCTTTCGATTGCTTTACGTACTTCTACAACCACGCTGGCAATATTTTATTAATGAATTTGAAAATGCAAATATATTTTTATTAATCGGAGCGGGGGCAATGGTACAAATGTTGTTGTTGATATACTTTTTATTCACATTGATTTCAGATTCTCAAGGGACCGCCAATATTTTGAAAATAGTTGACTAAATTGGACGGTCTTCTATCTACTTCTCCATTCTAGCGAAAAATCCGTAAATGTCCTGGTTGAACTGCTGATCATAAACACTAATGGCATGAGAGGATTTGTAGTTGTCGCCTTGCTATTTTTTGCCGTAACGAGAAACGTTGACGCACAAACTTTATACGGTACTACATTTTTTGGAGGCGAAAATTCTACAGGGGTTATCAGCAAAGTAACGGTTGGTGCTAACGATCTGGCAGTTTTAAAATCTTTTGGAGCTTATGCCGGCGTCCCGCAACGTTCGCGTTTACTTCAAGCTTCAGATGGAAAATTTTATGGAATGAGCGGCGGCGGTTCTTTTGTTGGGATCTTCTCTTTCGATGTCTCTTCGTCAACTTTTGTTCGACTAAAGGATTTCAGTGCGTTTAGCGGATATCCCGCCGGGAGCCTGATCGAGTCAAATGGAAAACTATACGGTGTGTCGATGTGGGGAGGAGCAAACGGCTCAGGTGTTATCTTTTCCTTCGACCTTTCGTCTTTGACTTTGGCTGAGCTGAAGGATTTTGAAGATGCTGATGGGACCAACCCGGTAAGTTTGATGCAGGCCGCCGACGGGAAATTGTATGGCATCACGTCAGCTGGCGGTAGCAACAATCTGGGTGTTATTTTTTCATTTGACCCGGCTACTGAAAGTTTTGCCAAGCTTTTTGATTTTGACGAACCTGAGGGTGCATCGCCTTATGGAGATCTTATACAATCCGCAGATGGTAAATTGTACGGCACAACTGTCTCTGGTGGCCTTTTTAGCAGTGGGATAATTTTTTCGTTCGACGTGTCCTCATTAAGCTTTACGAAAATGTTTGACTTTGATGGGGCACAAGGGAGCGCTCCGATCGGTGGTTTGCTACAAGCCACTAATGGTAAATTGTACGGTGCGTGCACAAACGGAGGACTTTTCGATGAGGGCGTCATTTTTTCATTTGATCCTGCTTCGTCGATATATACACTCTTGAAAAATCTTGCTCTAACGGACGCCAGTTCCCCGAACGGCAGTTTAACCCAGGGCGTCGATGGAAAATTATATGGAACGACATATGCCGGCGGTGCGACTAATACCGGTGTTATTTTCAGCATTGACCCCCTCTCTTCTGAATACACAAAGCTGAAGGACCTTGACTACACGAGTGGTGACATGCCACTTGGGAGCCTCATGGAAACTATCGATGGTACTTTGTATGGGATGACTAGTTATGGTGGTGGGGGCGATCTGGGTGTGATCTTTTCATTCAATCCTGTAACTGCGACGTACACAAAGCTGAAAGATATCAGTAATAACGAAACCGGAGCTAACCCTTCCGCTGGTCTGTTGAAAGCAAAAAACGGAAAGCTGTATGGAATGACAGCAAGCGGCGGAATTTTCGGTGCGGGCATAATATTTTCCTTCGACCCAATTGGGCAAACCTTTACAAAGCTTGTCGATTTTGACATTGTTAATGGCGCAAACCCGTACGGTTGTCTTGTTGAGGCAACAGACGGCAAGCTATACGGTATGACATACGGAGGAGGGACGAGTGGCATGGGTGTAATATTTTCCTTCGATCGGTCGTCTTCAACACTGGTGAAACTTCATGATTTCGATGGCGTAAACGGTGCTCATCCATATGGCAATCTTTTGCAAGCAGCCGATGGCAAATTATATGGCGTATCTGCCACCGTTACCAATCCTTGCGGACGCTTTGATCCTTGCGATGGCGGGTTGATTTTTTCATTCGATCCTGCCTCATCAACATTCCACAAACTAAAAGATTTTGGTGCAGCGGTTGGTCAAAGTCTCGGGCTGATACAAGGTAAGGATGGCAAGCTTTATGGCATGACGAGAACCAACCCGGGCTTCCTTTTTTCATTCGATCCTGCGTCAAACGACATGGAACAGCTTAAAACCTTCGGCGGTGATGACGGTGTAACTCCCAGTGGGCTACTAATGCAGGGGCAAGATGGAAAACTTTATGGCATGACCATCCAGGGAGGAGTTTTCGATGCGGGAGTTCTCTTTGCGTTTGATCCAGTTTCGCTCGCCTACATTAAATTGAAGGATTTCGGAATCGATGGGATATATCCATACGGTAGCCTGATCGAGGCAAGCGATAAAAAACTTTATGGAACAACAATTTCCGGCGGCAGCGGACTTCAAGGCATCATATTTTCCCTCGATCCTGCTACATCTATTTACTCCACGGTAGCGGAATACGACGGCTCAAATGGTGCTGCTCCATACATCGGCTCAGTACTTGTTGAAGTGTCTCTTCTTAATCCTCTTTCATTAACTCTCGTAGAGTTTAAAGGTGTCAATGATGGACCGGTAAATAGGATTACGTGGAGAGTGACAGATAATAGTCAGTTGGACCATTATGAACTGCAGCGGTCGAATGATGGTCTGCATTTCAATCGTATAGCTGAAATAAAGTCCCTCGGTGAAATTGATCACTCGTTTAATGATGACGTTGGGACAAGCGTTGAATCCACATTCTATTACCAGCTCAAGATGGTATATCTTGATGGTCATATCAAGTATAGCGATGTAATAAAAATTGTAAGGAGAATGAGTAATATCCTTGTAATGATCTCTCCAAATCCCTTCAAAAATACGTTGCGGATCAGGATTCAATCCCATGGCTCAGAGAAAGCAGTATTTACCTTGACCGATATCGCCGGCCACCAGGTTTTACTTCAAAACGGTCAATTAAACGCCGGAGGTAACATCATTGAAATGAAAGAAGCACAAAGAATTCCAAACGGTTCCTATATCCTTACAATAAAGACATCGGGTAATACGCAAGCCTTTCACGTAATAAAATCAAATTGAGCAGGAGAATGGCATCGCTTCCTTTACTATTTTATTATCTCACTGGGTAAGACCTTTTCCACAATTTTTCCATCAACAACAGAAACAAAGTAGTTATTATTTTCAGCGTTTTGTGAGACAGATTTTTTCACTACCCCGTTTATGAAAAGAAGGCCCGCCAGGTCGTCGCAAGCATAGCCCGGCTTAAGTTTACCGCTTAAAATTCCCTGTTGAAACAACGGTCTTCTTTCCGGCTGGCT
>DASYSW010000634.1:0-9926 GCA_036002905.1 Chitinophagaceae bacterium | reverse complement strand
TGAACAATATCCTGTGGCCGGTAAAGGAAATGAGAGAAATGTCAAGCCGGTTAGAATTAAACAATGAACTCCTGGCCAATCCCAGGAAAACGAAAAAAGTAATTTTTCATACCGCAGGTAAATTACTCTGGGTTATAATTGGACTATCCGTAGGAATGGTTTTCCTCGTTTTGGGTTGGGTTAACACTTCAAACAAGCTGGATCAATACCGCATGCATGATATCATGTGGCGTTATATCAAACTAACAAATAAGTCTCAAAACCGGGAATATTTGCAATCAATTGAAAGACTTTGCCTTGATAATCCTGATAAAATTAATTCAATTATTGAAAAAGAAGATTTGAGAATGGAACAATTGGAAGAATCAACTCAAAGAGGCATTAATGATAATCCTATCAATCCGGATAGCGTAATTGATACGATTATTCATTCTTCCCGGAAAAAAAGATACATAAAAAAAGAAAACATCAAATAGGTACTTTTCCCACCGACAAAAGCAATGCTAAGTCAGATTAGTATCATCACCTTAAAAGCGAAAATTAGAGGGTTGAGTGAAACCCTAGCTGATCCATCTTACCATTTTTTGGGATTCATCCCCCCAGTTAATAAATCTGGGTAAATATCTTATATTTTTAACTGTGATTTAAATAATATTACTATATTTGTATCAGACTTAGTCGAAAGACTGGGTTTAGTTCTTTGAGACTGTGAATTATTCAGTAACTATTTGTAAGACAACTACAGAGTAAAGAAATTTATTCACACCATAACGGTGGTTTTTTCAGGGTTCACATCTGTTCTCGTTACGTATGTATGTTATACTACTGACTTGGCACGACTGGGAATACTTATACTCTTCTTTCAGAAGCAGGGAAATAATGGTGGGGTGTTGCAACTACGCTTAAAGCATTTAGTTACTCTCGGTATTGGAAATATAGAAGCAGACAATATTGTCTGTAACTAAAATTTACAAAATGTTTAATTCACAAACCATTGATAGGTTGATGCTAGGCATTAACAGTATCATCTCAGAAAGCCGTAGTTCGCTATCTGATGGAGAAGTATCTCTTTTAAAAGAGTGTTTAACTTTTCTTGAAACCGTAAAATTGATGGATGACCCCAAAAGTCCTTCATCAATTCAAATTGTTTCAAGTGTTATTGAAATCCTCATACGGGTTTTAATCGCAGGAAGTTTTGACAAGCTAAAAGACATATTTTTTTAATCAGCACCCCAACATTCTTTTTATAATCATGGACTTAGGAAATACTATAAAAACAATTAGAAAGCGGAAAGAAATTAAGCAAAATTCCTTTGCCGAATTGTGTGGTATATCTCAAACCTATCTTTCACAAATTGAGAACAATCAAAAAGAGCCAAACATTTCTGTTTTGAAAACTATTTGCTCACACCTGAATGTATCTCTTCCCATCCTCTTTTTTTTATCACTGGACGACAACGATGTTCCTGAAAAAAAGAAACAAGCTTTTGCAATTGTAGGCCCAACAGTTAAAACATTGCTTAACGAACTGCTTTATGATTGAGCTAAAGACCACTGCAATTAAGCAAGAAAAACTATTGTATACTGTTCTAAAGACCACTAAAGAAGAATTGGAGCATGTAATTAAGAATAGGAAATCTTATTATAATTCTTACTATAAAATAATAAGGGATAAACGAGATAAAATCATTTATGAAAACGGGTTGCCGAAAAAAAGAAGTATAAACTATACTAATGGGAGACTGAACGATTTCCAAACTATTATAGCAAGAAAAATACTTTCAAAAATTCCATTGCCTCCAAATGTAAAAGGTTCAGTAAAAGGCAATAGTAATATTGCAAATGCAAAAGTACATTTGGGTAAGCATTATAAATTTAAGACCGACATAAAGAAATATTTTCCGTCAATTAACCATGAAAGGGTTTTCAATATGTATATTCAAAATGGCTTTTCAAGTAAAGTAGCTACTTTGTTGACACATATCACAACCAACAATTATGAACTTCCTCAAGGTACACCGACTAGTTCAGCAATAGCAAACCTGGTATTTGTTCCAAATGACAATAAAATAAATGAATATTGCAAACTCCATAATCTAACTCACACTAGATATGTTGACGACATTGTATTTTCATCTCACTTTGATTTTAAAGAAAAAGTGTTAGACATTATTCAGTTTATTCTTGATGATGGATTTAGGATAAGTGTTAAGAAGACAATATATACTTCAGGAAGTTTGGAAATAACAGGCGTTTTGACAAAGCAAAATGTTCTAGACGCAACTGATGAATATAAAGAGCTTATTAATGATTTAACGATTGACCCTAAAAAAACAGAAGCAAGAAAAAAGTATGTCAATCGCATTAAAGCAAAGTCTAAAACGCTTTCTTCCAACATTGGTATTGACAATCGTGGGTCTTGACATCGGAACAATCAGCAGCGTTGATTCTGTTGTACTGTGGATTTTCTGAATGGCCAGTCAATTTCCATAACGTATGGTACCACTTCTGCGTTTGCAAACAGCATTTCATAAGCGAACAATAGGTCAATATTACCGGAAGCTCCGCCTTATAATGTATATTAGAGTGTTGACAGTAATGTTTACTTGACATCAACCATGCCGAAAATGATTTTACGCTTTTTCTATCTAGGATTAGTTATATCGACTTTCCTGCCAAGTTGTAAGCAAAGTTTAAAGCGTATTGAAACAACCAATATTGTAACTGACACCCTCACTTTTTTTGAACCAATAGAACTTGGAGCATATAATAACAAAGAAAACTTAACAATTACCGCACGTTTTAGTGAATGCGGGGAATGGGGTGGACACAAAGAAGTGATTACTATTTACTCAGACGAAAAACACATTTTTCATGCTCACTATCTAAAATATCCATTTAATTGCGACTCCATGCCATATCCTAGTTATGAAAGGAACATAAAATCTAATTTTGATAAGGAAATTGTTCTTAGTAGCAAAGATAAAAAGGCAATTACCGACTATCTTCATAGGTTGATACAATCAAAAATAACAGAAAATTTTCCTGGGCATGCTGGCAATATATTTTCTGCTTTTAAATCTGACTCTTCGTTTTTGGTAAGTGTATATGATCGAAAGTTGTTTGACATAACTAGTTACAATCAACTTGTAGCGGAATTATTTTGACTCAAAAAACAACCGCCAACATATGTATTGTTGCTATACCGAGTGAGTAAGAGTATTTATGGCCGGTACATTCATGCTCATCAGGTAATTTTCCGCCATCAAGCAACCGATAAAGCCTTCGTCTTTCGCTCGTCCCAATGACCTTTTAATAACTTGGCATGTTCAGAAGAAGTAAGTCTTATGTACCGTAAAAATGACTTTTCTGTTTTATGACCCGTAATTGCCATGATCGTCAATGTGGGCGTACCGGCCAAAAACTCATTAGTTGCAAAACTTCTCCTGGCTGTATGGGAAGTGATCAATTCCCATTTTTGATAAACAGTGCGCTGATCAAATCCTTCTTTCGTAATAGATTTCACAAATTCTGCTTTCAAAGAATCAATCTTTTTGCCAATATCTTTTAAATGAACATTGTTCTTCTGAATACTAATCGATTTAGGTAATTGGCCTTTGTTTTTGGCCAGAATTTTAATGACTACATCATGAAGAGGTATAACCACGGGTGTGCCCGTTTTGGTTTGGGTAATTTCTAAATATCCATTCTTAAAATATTCAGGTTTAATAGTCGAATAGTCCGAATAGCGTAGTCCCGTATAACATCCGATTAAAAACAGATCCCTAACATTTTGAAGTGTTGAGTCCTTTGACAGATCAAGTTTTTCAATGTCCAGTAATTCCACTTTACTCAGATAAATACTATCTGATTTTTCTCTAAGAGTTAAAAAACGTTTGCTCTTAAATGCGATGTTTTTACATAAACCAATTTCAACGGCTTCATTTAAAATCAGCTTAATGACCTGGATATTCTTGCCTACCGTATTGGTTGATAGCTTTAACTCCTTTATCAGGTATTCGGTGTACTGATTATAGAAAGTGAGATCAATAGAATTAAAATCAATCCCCCTTTTATATTTTATTTGATAATCCTTTAAATGATTGATAGTAGTGACATATGTTTGGATTGTATTTTTCCGAATTGGTTTGCCATTCGATGGATTTGTCCTTATGCCAGTTTCAGACTGGTCGATTATCCTTTGGAAAAAAGCTAAAAAGTCCATTTTCATATGCTTTTTCACTCGGTTCAGTTTTACATCAACCAGCTGCTTCAATTCCCGCATAGACGGATTGATTCCATCATGGGAATCCTTATACTCCCAGAACGCCTTAAAAGAAGCAGATCTGACTTTCTCCAGGTGATTATTGAGCTCTATGTGATGGGGTAGCTGTTTTGATGCCTTTATCCTCTGTTTACCAAAATCCCACAGATCCGGACGGATGCTTAGCCTGGCTTTATATTTCATACGGATGCCATCACAGAAAAATCTTGCATAAACACTTGTCTTCTTTGTAGACTTGGGCTCCGCCAGATATAAATTTACATGCAACATATTCAATCCTCCCTTTTACAAAACTATTGCAATCAAGAAACATAAATATGGGACACAGATCTGGACAGTATTTCTTATCCATTCTGATTTAATCCTTCCTTTTTTTGTCCCATAAAATTTCAATACCCTTGTTTACTGAGAAATATATATGTTCAAAGCTATATAAGTTAATGGAAGTTAAGCACTTACAGCTCGCCCCACACCACAAAAGAGATCACAGCGATGTGGTCTTTTTTTTGCGCGGAGCTCAAGCCTTAGCAGGGCATTCTCCCGCAACTTAACGGGCTATTTTTTTATGTTAACTTCATAGGGCTGTTCGGGCAGATATGATCCTTTTTTCTCTTCACCGTAAAAAAAGGCCATGAAGACTTCGAAAAAAATACAGAGGAGAGCATTTATCAGGCTTACTGCCATGTCCGGTGCAGCACTTTTTGTAATTGGCTATGTTGATGCAAAGGGTAAACCATACCAAATCGTAAACTTTTCGGGAGAAGAAAGCCTTGGCGCAAAAATGAATGCCTATATTTTTATTGATTCTTCAGGCAGGATAACCATTTACAACCATCGCCCGGAAATGGGTCAAGGCACTTATGAATCCATCCCCATGATCATTGCTGAAGAACTGGAGGTGGATATTAATAAAGTGAACATCATGCAATCGCCTGCAGATCGTAAAATATATGGCGACCAGATGGTGGTGGGCAGCCGCAGCATATCCGGCAATTTCGATTTAATGAGAAAAATAGGTGCTTCAGCGAAAGAAATTCTAATCATAGCAGCAGCCAATCGCTGGAGTCTGCCTGCTGAAGAATGTTATGCAAGTAATGCAACAGTAATTCATCGCATTTCCGGAAAAAAACTCAGTTACGGAGAGCTTGCGGATGATGCATCCAAAATATCTCCTCCTCAAAATCCAAAATTAAAAGACCCGAAGGATTTTACCATTATTGGCAAATCACCCGCAGGAAAAGATATTCCTTCAAAGATCAATGGGCAGGCTGTATTTGGAATTGACTGTATCGTAAAGGGAATGCTGTATGCTTCTATTGAAAGATCACCGGTTTTTTTAGGCAAACTGATAAGCTTTGACGATACAAAAGCTAAAACTGTGAAAGGAGTAAGGTTTATACTTAAAACGCAGCGCCATGTCTGGGGGCAGGTGAGGGAAGGTGTTGCCGTGGTAGCAGATACTTACTGGGCAGCAGTACAGGGAAGAAATGCTCTTGAAGTAAAATGGGATAACGGCGATCTCGAATCATGGTCAACAGATAAAATAAAAGAAGACTACAAAAAAGCTGCAGAGCAGGAGGGGGTCATTTTTAAAGAAAAAGGCAATTTCAACGATGTTTATAGTTCTGCCACATTTAAAATTGCGGCATCTTACGAAACGCCCTATCAGGCACACGTTCCCATGGAGCCGATGAATGCCATTGTACATGCAAAAAAAGACAGTGTTGAATTCTGGGGATCAACGCAAAACCCAAACGGCTTCCGTTCGTCTCTGGCAAAACAATGTGGCGTGGCGGAAGATGATGTCATTATTCACTATACCTTAATGGGTGGTGCCTTTGGCCGGAGAAGTTTAGCGGATGTTCCTGAAGAAGCCGCCGACCTCTCTATGAAAACCGCATTGCCAATTAAAGTACTATGGAGCAGGGAAGATGATCTGACACAGGGACCATTCAGGGCTTGTTCTTACAATGCCTGCAAAGGGGCACTGGATATCAATGGCAACCTTGTCGCGCTGGAACATAAAGTGGTTTGCCAGGAGATCAACAATCAGACGGGAGATAATAATATCGCTGGTGATGCCATCGCGGGGGGCATAAATACTGAATATGCCATTCCCAATCTGGCGATTAAAGGTGTGCTGCGCAAATTATATATTCCTATTTCTTACTGGCGCTCAGTATATCACTCCACCAACTGTTTTGCACATGAATCATTTATGGATGAACTGGCAATAGCAGCCAAAAAAGATCCGCTTGAATTCAGGCTCTCCTTACTGAAGAATCACACACGCTACACGGCTATTTTAAATGCAGTTGCCGAAAAAACCGGCTGGCAAAAACCACGTGAAGAAAATACCGGTATGGGAGTGGCCATTGTTCAGCGTTCCGGAGCATTTACGGCAGCAGTTGCTGAGGTTGCCAGGATAAATGGAAAAGTGAAAGTGGTTAAAATAACGGTTGCGATAGATAGTGGCATAGTGATAAATCCTGATACCATAAAAGCCCAAACCGAGGGTTGCGTGGTTATGGGACTTACGGCAGCCTACAAAAGTGGTTTGACCATAGATAAAGGCAGGGTATCTGAAAAGAATTTTCACAATTACCCGATAATGCGCATACATGAATGTCCGGATATTGAAGTAATTGTTATGAAAAATAACTTTGCTCCTGAAGGAGCAGGAGAACCGGGTCTGCCGCCAATAGCACCAGCGCTCACCAATGCCATTTTTAATTTGACAGGAACAAGAATTCGCGTATTGCCCTTTAACCTGAATATGATATAGTAATTACAACCTGCACTATATTCCAGTCATCCTTGCAGCTTGTATTTTTCAACGATTGCTTGTCGCTGACCGTGAAACCACGTTACCCCAAACTTTTTGTCTAGTGCAGCTATTCTATTAGAAATTTCAGGAGTTGCAGGTGTAAGATTATTCTCTATCATATCAGGAATGATCTTATGAAATAGTTCTTCAAGATAATCTTCAAAGTTCTGATTGAAAAAGCAATCGATAAACCGTAACGGCTTGTCTGAGGCATTCCAGAAAGAATGAATAATTCGCCTTGGCCGAAAGCTCCAGCCACCGGCTTCTATTTCATATATCTTTTCGCCTATCATTACCGTTGCAGTTCCTTCCAGCACATACATCAGTTCATCTAAATCTTCGTGCATATGAGGCGACGGCCCCATTTGTTTAGGGGCAAAAACAACTTCAACATTTGAAAATTGCTTATCAGTCTGTCTGGAATGTATGATAGTTCGAATATCTGAATTGCCAGCTCCTGGTGTAAGCGATTCTTGAGGCGGGACATAGAAAGGCTGTGTCATTTTTTAGTATAATTGTTTTGTGCCGGTATTTCACTTCCGGTGCTAAAGTTAGAAACTCAGGGCACTGCCTGAAAGTAAGTTTTATCGCTTCATATTTTAGTCTTTTTGATAGGCGTAAAATAGTTTGCGGACAAACTTACTTAAATCTATTATGGCAGTAGTGGTAAGAAAATGACATCTTAGGTCAAATACGAAAGTCCGAAGTTCCGTTCAGGAGCGGTGATTTCCAAGTCATATAAAGAACGGGGAGTAAGATTGGAAAATTCTTTGAAGTCTTTAACCATATGCTGATAGTCGTGATAATTGCATGAAATAGCAATAAACAACCAGTCGTGCTTCGGATAGCGGTTTTTCATTCGATAGGCTTTATCAAATCGAATGATTCGCTCAAACGTTTTTGCACTTATTCCTATCCTTTCCTCAAATTTCCTGATAAATTGTCTCACACTTAGACAAGATTGGCCAGCAAGCCATTCAACTGAGATGCTACCTTCTTTAGTGAACAGCAAATCTGATGTTTTGTCAATGGGTTGAGATTCTATTTTTATTTTTTTTAACCGAGTTTCAATGAAACGCTCGATTGCAGTGATTATCTCCGGTAAATCATCTAATTCTTTCAAGTGACCGCAAACTGAGCATACCTCACTACCCCAAATATCCTCTGCATTTATGAAAGTATTTGTAAGTTCACCCATAGGAACTTTTAGTAATTTGAATAAAACTGTTGGGCGCAACACAATCTTAATAGCCAGAAAATCGTGCCCTCCAAATCTATCCACAGGGATGGTGTGAATTCCGTTAATAACGCATTGTGCGTAAGATTGAATCGTTTCGGAATTTTGATATCTGAATTTCTGTGTGTCTCTTAAATAAAAAGTTATGCAATGTTCGGGTCTGGGATAATGGTGTTTTACAGGCGGAATTATACTTTTATCAAATACAAAACGAAATACCTGATATTTTCGCACATACTCTTCCAGGGCAGCTTTGGGTAATATGTCTTTGACAAGTACGGGTATCATTTTTCTTTAATCACATTTTTTGAAGAATAAAGTTGTCCAATTCAGTTTTTACCTGCTTTTACGTAATGCTGCCCGCCGGCGTCTATGATTCGTTAACCTACCCGGGAACCAGGTTAATAAATTGAACCTGAATATAACAAAATTTTGTCTCCACCGTTTTTTTCTAAAGTTGGCCCGTAAACCGCTCTTTCAAATTTTCACAAATCATCGCTCCTGCCGCGTATTTTTCTGTCCTTTTTTAAGTAATGCAGGGAACTCATCCTGTTTTAACGATCTTCGACCGCCGTCCAAAAAATGATCCTGTGTGAGGTGGCAACCTTAATGCGAATACTTTCCAAAAAATATATAGAAACTCTATCCCCCCGAATTATCCACTCCCGGCAGCCAGCGTTCGCTCACCACTACTGCTTGGCTTTCAATTTCGTCGGGTATCCTTTGGCCTTTATATTCTTGAGTTAAAAACTGATTTCCAAATGTTTGGGGTGTGAAAGATAAATACCGAAGAGTATATCTCATAGTACACCGAAAGATTCACATTATTATATTGTTTTCCCTTGAAGGCTCCCGATAAATGCCGCAGAGCCACTTTTTTTACTACCTTAACCATGCGAAAAAAAGCAATCATTGTGGGATTTCACATGGGAAAGGTTATATTATATATTTAATGATTAAAAACCCTGTTTCCGGGGCTAAGGAGATAATATGGCAAATAATATTTACGATGCGATTGTAGTAGGATCGGGCATCAGCGGTGGATGGGCTGCTAAAGAGTTAACTGAAAAAGGTTTGAAAACCATCATGCTGGAACGCGGAATGGACATCGTCCACATCAAGGATTACACCGAAGCATCAAAGGAAGACTGGAATTATCCGCACCGGGGTTCGCGTACCCAGGAGATGATAAAAAATTATCCTGTACTGAAAAGGGATTACCCGCTGAATGAAAGAAATCTTTCCTGGTGGGCGAACGATCAGGATTCCCCCTACACAGAAATAAAACGGTTTGACTGGTTCCGGGGTTATCATGTGGGAGGTCGCTCATTACTGTGGGGCAGACAAACATACCGCCTGAGTGATTTGTATTTTGAAGAAAATGCAAGGGACGGCATCGCTGTCGACTGGCCGGTAAGATATAAGGATATTGAACCCTGGTATACCTATGTAGAAAAGATAGCAGGCGTAAGTGGTTCCGCAGAGAATTTACCTGAATTGCCCGATAGTCATTTTCTTCCCGCTATGGAAATGAATTGCGTGGAGAAAGATCTTTCAGCCCGTTTCAAAGATCATTA
>DASYSW010000633.1:0-15229 GCA_036002905.1 Chitinophagaceae bacterium | reverse complement strand
GCTTCAACAGTATTCTGAATCACTTCTTCTTTGTCATTGCCCGCATCGAGTCGGGTAGCTTGTGCCAAAAACCTCGAAGCTTCAATGCCATATTTGATGCGACCACCTGCAAATACTGGGAGGGAAGCATTGGCGATTGCGTATCCAGCCTTTGAAATCTCGGGGACCGCGCCTCCGCCATTATTCCCACCGCCACTACTGCTGTTACCCTTCAGTTTCATGTCTACGTTCGCACTGCTTAGCCACAAATACGAACCGGAGAGTTTTGCATCAGGCAATTGGTTGTTGAGCGCCTCTTTCAATGAAGCAGTCGCTTCTTCAATTTTGGCCTGGCTATTTTTCAACTGTTTGCTGTTCTTAATGCCAAGGTCGATCGCCTCATTTAATGTAATTAGTCTTTTTTCTTGTGCAGTAAGCTGTAACCCCACTAAAGAAAGTACGATCAATAATTTTAATCTATTCTTCATTTGTCAGTATTGCTTTAAATAATCTTTTTAAATGCTGGCTCAATTTCTTTTTAATATGTTTTTGAAACTCTTCATCACTCATTGATTGAAGGTTGTTGATCTCCTTATAGTAATGTTGCGTTGCAATAATATGGCCAGCCGTGCCTACCATGGTGGCCATCATCAGCGGGATATCTATATTTCTTTTGAATTCACCTCTTTTTTGCCCCTGGTGGATCAATTTGGAAATGAGTTCCTGGTTCCTTTTTTTCATTTGTGTAATGAGCTCGGCCGTGATACCTGTATGATTTACCACCTGCTCCCTTACCATAATCCTTGAAAAACATTGTTGGTTCATGATCTTTTCCAGATAGTGATCGATAAGCAGGTCCAGTTTTTCAAAAGAACTGAGTGTCTTGTCCTCGATCATGCTCTCCAACTTAAGCTTCAAATGCTCGCCGCGATAGTCAAATAATGATTCGAGCAACTTGTCCTTCGAACCGAAATAATAGGAGATCATTGCCAGGTTCACATGGGCCTTCTCTGCTATATCACGAACAGACGTGCCGTTGAAACCTTTTTCAGCAAAAAGGACTTCGGCCATTTCCATTATTTGTACTTGTTTATCGTTGTATCCCATATTGTATTTTAAGATCGGGGTGCGAAGATCAAACAAATGTTTGATTTAAACAAACGTTTAATTAACTTTCCTCAAAAGTTTTTTAAAAAATAATAGGGGTGAAACGTACAATTGTTAAAAAATGGTTGCGAGGTTTGATTAATGGTGGTGATTAGTGTCTTAAAGGTAACCGGTCGGAAATCTGTATTGCCACACCTGGGAGTCACAGAAACACAGAAATTTTCAGTGGCAAAAGTCTGGTTTTTATCGCTGGCTTGCGATGAGGAGATTAAGATCGGTGAATTTTAAGTCAAACCTTTCACTGAGATAGAAGTTCGTCAATGCTCCTTTGAAGAGATAAATACCAGCGCGGAGATGTACTTTGTGCCAGACGAGATTTTCAAAGCCGCCTTCCTCACCTGCTTCAAGTAATAAAGGCATTAATACGTTGCTAATAGCCTGGGAGGCAGTCCTCGAAAAGCCTGAAGGAATATTTGGAACGCAATAATGGATCACTCCGTATTTTAAAAAGATAGGATGTTCATGACTCGTGATCTCTGAAGTTTCAAAACAACCCCCGCGGTCAATGCTTACATCAATGACGACTGAGCCCGGTCTCATATTACTAACCATTTCTTCCGTTACCACTACCGGTGTTCTACCCGTTTCTGACGCAAGAGCGCCGACAGCCACTTCACAAGTCTTCAATTGTTTTGCCAGCATGCGCGGTTCAATAACGGAAGTCCAGAGGCGGTGTCCAATATTATTTTGTAATCGCTTTAAACGATAGACGCTATTATCAAAAACCTTAACTGATGCACCGAGCGCAAGTGCTGCTCTTGCAGCATATTCGCCTACAATACCAGCTCCGATGATGATTACTTTTGTCGGCGCGATGCCTGATATCCCACCCAGCAATACACCCTTGCCATGATTGGCAGATCCCAAATATTGCGCGGCGATCAGCATCACGGCACTTCCCGCGATCTCGCTCATGCTCCGTACGATCGGGTAAGAATCACTGTCGTCTTTCAGATTTTCAAATCCAATGGCAGTGATCCTTTTGTCCATCATTTTTTGCAGCAGCTCTGCCTTTAATATACTCAAATGAATAGGTGAAATGATCACCTGGCTCATTTGAAGCAAGGGAAGATCTTCATCAATAACAGGTGCACTCTTTACAATAATGGGAACTTTGAAAACCTCAGCCCTGTCGTACACGATCTTTGCTCCGCTCTCTGCATAGTCCTTATCCCTGAAATGCGACGCCTCTCCAGCATTGTGTTCAATCACTACAGAGTGTCCGTTGCTCACCAGCACACTTACTGCATCAGGTGTAAGAGCAATTCGGTTTTCCTGGAAAGCGATCTCTTTTGGAATTCCAATTTGCATCTGGGCTCCCTTAGGCCGGATATCTAATGTTTCTTCTAAAGTTTCGTAGCTGAAAGATGTGCTTATTTTAGGTTTTTGCTGGGCCATGAAACAATTTTCTGTTTGTAGTTTAAAGTTTTTGGTTACCAGCTATAGTAATTCTTTAGAGCTCCACTTGCGTCGCACTCTTGTACCAAAACAATTCTATTGAGCTTGGAAAAAATCAACAAGGCAATTTTAGGATCCATTATTCCCCCCTTTAAGGGCTGGGGGTTTCCCAAAAATAACTAATTATCGCCTATCCTGAGCCTTCGTATGCCAGCATTGACAATTTCGATGTAAATGTGTAAGCAGTCTTCCGGAAGAAGTAAGGGAATTTTCTCAGGCCATTCTACGAGACAGATATGGTCGCTGTTCAAACAATCTTCTACGCCCGCCTGTATGGCTTCCTGTTCATCCCTCAGGCGATAAAGATCTATGTGAAAGATTTTTTTCTCTGCCCCGTTTTCAAAAAAGTAATACTCATTGATAATAGAAAAGGTAGGGCTTCCAACCACATCTTTTACGTTTCGGGTGTCACACAGAGCATGGATAAAAGTGGTTTTTCCTGAACCCATGTTTCCGTGAAAAGCAATCACCCGGATGTCGGGAGCCATCTTCCAAAGGGCTTCAGCGGTTTGTTTCAATTGATGGATGGTATAGGTGATTTCCATAAGCAAATTTAGCACGCCAGTGATGCCCGGTCATGAGATACTTTTTTAAATCGGTAATTTTGGGTTATGGAAAAAGTACAGTGGAAAGTGGAAGGAATGACCTGTTCCAATTGTGCGCTTACTATTCACAAATTTTTGGAAAAGCAGGGGCTGAAGGATGTGAAGGTAAATGCTATTGGAGGGGATGTCTCTTTTGAGATGACAGATGCACGCACAAAGGAAGAATTAGCTAAAGGAATTAAAGACCTCGGGTATAGAGTAGCCGGGGCCGGGGAACTAACCCGTAATAAAAGAAGAATTTTATCAACGCCTATCGAAAGGTTCTGGTTTTGTTTTCCATTCACTGCTCTCTTAATGTTGCATATGATACCGGGCGTCAATATGCATTGGCTAATGAATCCCTGGATACAGCTCGGTCTATCGTTGCCGGTGTACATAGTTGGTATGAGTTTTTTTGGAGTAAGTGCGGTAAAAAGTTTGCGGAATGGAATGCCCAATATGGATGTGCTCATTGCACTGGGAGCTACCGCAGCATTTGTATATAGTTTGTATGGAACGTTGACCGGCCAGGCTGAGCGATATATGTTTTATGAAACAGCAGCCGCAATTCTCACTCTTGTATTTCTTGGTAATTACCTGGAGGATGCTTCGATACATTCTACGCAGCGGGCATTGAATTCGCTGGCCAGGTCTCAAAAGGTAATGGCGAATATGATCGCCTATGACGACGATCATCACGAACATATTTTTCCGGTTGAGAATACGCAGTTAAAAGTGGGTGATCTTATCCTGATAAAAAGCGGAGAACAGGTACCCATGGACTGCAAGATCCTTTGGGGTGATGTTCATGTCAATGAAGCGATCGTTACCGGGGAAAGCTTGCCGGTTCATAAATATGCAAAAGATAAATTGATCGGAGGTAGCGTGGTTCAGGATGGTACCGTCAAAGCACAGGTGACTGCTGTGGGAAATGACACCGTTCTTTCAGGCATTATCAATTTGGTAAAACAGGCACAGGGAGATAAGCCACCTGTTCAACAATTGGCCGATAAGATCAGTGCAATTTTTGTCCCGGTTGTTGTTGGAATCGCTGTGGTCACGCTGGCTGTTAATTGGATAATCATAAAAGATTTTGCTCCGGCATTGATGCGGGGTATTGCTGTTTTAGTGATTGCATGTCCCTGCGCAATGGGTCTTGCTACGCCCGCCGCCATTGCGGTGGGATTAGGAAGAGGAGCAAAGACCGGGATTTTATTCCGCAATGCGACAAGTCTTGAGCTATTTAAAGACATTAAACAGGTCGTGTTTGATAAAACCGGAACACTGACGACGGGGCAATTTGTGATCGCAGATTTCGCAATGAATTCATCGGTGGCGAGTGGTCAATCTCCGATCGTCAGTCGTGAGACGTCAGTCGTGAGTAAGCAGTCGCCGAGTACTACTCACCATTCACCTCCCGATAGCTATCGGGACACCATTCACGATTCACGATTCACGTCTCACGAGGAGTTTAAACGCCTCGTCTATTCGCTTGAAAAATATTCAAATCACCCGATAGCAAAAGCAGTCACTTATGAGTGGAAAACAAAGGATGAAACAAGGTGGAGCAAGATTGAAGAGTTGAAAGGCCTTGGCATGAAGGCCATGGATAATAATGGCAATGAATACTGGGCAGGTTCATATAAACTGGCTGAGAAATTTACTGAAGATGATAAGCATAGCATCTACGTTATGAAGAATGGGCATTTGCTGGGATGGGTCGATGTAAAAGATAAGATTAGGCTGGAAGCAAGGCAGGTGGTTAATTACCTGCATTCGAAAAATATAAAGACGATCTTGTTGAGTGGTGACAGGAGAGCAAAGTGTGAGGAGCTCGCAAATGTGTTAGGAATTGATGAAGTAATTGCAGAACAAACGCCGGAACAAAAGCTGAAAATGATCGGGGAGTTAAATGCTGTTGCTCCTACAGCCATGGTGGGCGATGGGATAAATGATGCACCCGCTCTCGCAAAAGCTTCGGTGGGAGTCTCCATGAGCGAGGCTTCACAAATAGCCATGCAAACCGCACAGGTCGTATTAATGGGAAGCGGATTAAAGAATTTACCTACTGCACTTGGTCTTGGCAAGCACACTTACCTTACTATAAAGCAAAACCTTTTTTGGGCCTTCTTCTACAATATCATTGCTATCCCCGTGGCAGCTTTTGGTTTTCTCACTCCAACCTTTGGTGCGCTTGTGATGGGGCTCAGTGACGTAGTTCTTGGTGTGAACTCTGTTAGATTGTTTGTGAAGAAAGTGGTGTAATCGTGAGTCGTGAGTCGTCAGTCGTGAGTAGTTTTTTCTTAGTTTAGAGGAAACCTTATACTATGTTCTTAGAATTGTCACACACAAGACTTGATATCTTTAAGGTATCAAAGAGCTTTGTTTTAAATTGCTATGGGGAAACAAAGACCTTTCCTCAAGAAGAAAAATTCGGAATTGTTCAACAAATCAGAAGTGCAGCATTGTCTGTCCACACGAATATTTCTGAAGGTTGCTCGAGAAAATCTGTTGCAGAAAGAAAAAGGTTTTACGAGGTTGCCAGAGGCTCTCTGATCGAGGTTGATACTGCTTTAGACATCTCTGTTGGTCTAAATTATGCGACGATAGAAGGACTGGCAGAGTTAGGAGAGTTAATAATCCGAATGTTCCAATTGATCTCGAAAATGATATCTTGATGCCTTCCAAGCTCACGACTCACGACTCATGACTAATGACATCCTTAAAAAATATTGGGGCTACGACTGTTTCCGCCCATTGCAGGAGGAAATTATAAGCTCTGTTCTGGATGGAAAAGACACTCTTGCGTTGATGCCAACAGGCGGCGGTAAATCTATTTGTTACCAAATTCCCGGATTGGCCAAAGAAGGCTTGTGTCTTGTTATTTCTCCGCTGATCGCTCTCATGAAGGACCAAGTTGAAAACCTCCGAAAAAAAAATATTACGGCTTACGCAATTTATTCGGGCATGAGTCGGAAAGAGGTCATCAATGTTTTAAAAGTAGCAGCACAAAGCAATTGCAAGTTTTTGTATGTGTCACCCGAAAGATTGGAAACATCGTTATTCAAGGAATACCTGCCGGCACTAGATATTAATTTAGTTGCTGTGGATGAAGCTCACTGCATTTCGCAATGGGGTTATGATTTTCGTCCGCCTTATTTGCGCATAGCCGCCTTGAGAGAAGATGTTCCAAATGTTCCTGTACTTGCGCTAACAGCATCGGCAACCGTGGAAGTGCAAAATGATATTTGTGAAAGACTGACCTCGCCCCTGGTCCCTCTCCAACAGAGAGGGGAACAATGGAGAATTTTTCGCCAGTCTTTTGAAAGGGCTAATCTTTCTTACAGTGTTTTTAAAGTTGATTCAAGGATCAATAAATTAATCGAGATACTAAAAAATGTGCCGGGGTGTGGGATCGTCTATTGCAGTAGTCGCAAGAGGACAAAGGAGGTATCTGACCTTATTAAAATGCATGGAATCTCATCGGATTATTATCACGCAGGGCTAACACAGGAGGAAAGAAATTCGAAGCAGGAACAATGGATACAAAATAAAACGAGGGTTATTGTCTGTACCAATGCTTTTGGAATGGGTATCGATAAACCGGATGTCAGGGTTGTTGTTCATGCAGACGTGCCCGATTGTTTGGAAAATTATTACCAGGAAGCTGGCCGCGCCGGACGAGATGGGAAGAAAGCGTATGCGGTTTTATTATACAACGAGCAGGATAACAAGGAGCTTGAGGAATCGATCGGAGTCCGGTATCCGTCGCTGGATGATATCCGCAACATCTACCAGGCAATTTCTAATTACCTGCAAATTCCATCAGGTGCAGGAGAGGGTCAATACTATGATTTTGACCTCATCGACTTTATCAAAAAGTTTAAGCTGAATAGTCAAACAGTTTTTTATTCTTTGAAAATTCTTGAACAAGATGAATGGCTAAGTTTTAATGAACAGGTTTTTCTGCCATCAACGGTGCGGTTTACAACTAACAAAGAATACCTCTATCAATTCGAAAAAGATCAACCACCTCTCGAACCCCTCGTCAAAACCTTACTTCGGGCTTACGAGGGAATTTTTGAAAACCCGGTATCGATTTCAGAAAGCACAATTGCATTTTTATTAAAGCAAGAAAAAAACGAAATAAAGAACCAGCTTATACAACTTCACCGGTACAATGTTATCGAGTACATTCCTCAAAAGGATTCATCACAGATTTTATTGTTACGCACCAGGATAAAAGCGGAGGATCTCTCTATCAATCTGCAGGCGTTCAACAAGCGAAAAGAGCGATTTGCCGAAAGGATTCATTCTATGATCCATTATGTGCAGGAAACAAATGAATGTCGCAGCAAGATGATCGGTTCTTATTTTGGAGATCACGAATTAAATGACTGCAATATCTGCGACAACTGCCTCAGAAAGCGCTTTGTTCACCTAAGTAAAGAAGAATTTGATAACATCAATAGCCGGATCGTAAATTCAATGACAGGTCAATCTATTCACACAAAAGAACTCTTACAGCGACTTGCGGGTATTAATAAAGAGAAGGCGTGGAAGGTGCTACAGCATTTGCAGGCGGAAAATAAAATTGAACTGGATAAAGCTGGCTGGGTCAGGTTAAAATAATCTACACAGACATCCCGGTGTTCATGGATTTTATTGAGGACCTCAGGTTCGTAAAAAATTTCCGGATACGTACCATCATTTTTGATTTTATCGCTATTGAAAAGACGAATTTGTAAAGAGTGTTTTTTTTGATCAGCATTTGAATGGACAAATTTGTTTCCTCTGGTGATATTTTTCTGAGAATGTACCGGTAGCCTGCGATACCGTTCTTATTCATTTCCACCATCTCTATATTTTCCGCTTCCATTTTCACTGACTCCGTTACATTGACATTATTGTTCCGGGTTATCAGGCACGGGTGTCCTTCACCGATTTTTAATATGGCATCATTTTGTTTTTCACTTCCCCGAAACTTTTCCCGTTGCTGCAAAGTGATAAGCGTCTCAAATATTTTTTCCATGGGCGCGGCAATCACCTCTTCTTCTGCAAACGCCACATAAGTTTTTGAAGAGGAATTGTATACAGGCAGATCAACCCGCACTCTATTATGTAAATCTGAAAGATCAGAAAAATAAAACCGGACCTCACCGACGTCATATTGTTCACTGGCTTGTTGTGGCATGTACCAATTGGGAAGATGCTGATGCTCCATTTCATCAACCAGGCTTTCTGTAAAAAGAACATACTCTTTCCTGTTCAGATTGTTTTTTAAAAGACGATGAAGAAGAATGACGTCTTTCCCGAAGAGTTTTTTGTGTTCCTTTATTGAAATCCCGGTTACATCTCCAAAATGAACAATAACCTTTAAGGTAAGATCAACTGCGTTTTTACAGGCGCCGCAGGGGCAGATCCTTTGGTGTTCGTATAATTTCAGATGGGCATGAAACCGGGTGAACATTTTTTCGACTTGTTGCAGCAGGGTTTTCAAATTCGGCTTGTCACCGGGCTTGTAGAAGAAAATGGCATCCCCTTCTATTTCGCTTATTTGCAAATTCAAATGATTGCTGTCAATAAGTATTTCGAGTAACTCCTGGACGATGTGCCTGCTGTGCATTACTTCGGTTTCAGACACAAATTGAGTAAACCCGCTTATGTCGGGCATAAATAACAAAGCTGGTTGTGTCTGGCCGGGGGTCATGCCTTACTATTTGAAAACGAATTTACCTTTTATATTGTCAACTTCAGGTCCAGGTTGTCGTATGTTCTTTAATCCGGCTTATTTACGGGTTTTTATAAAGCCAAGATTTGGCAAGAAGGAAAAAAGTATTAGCGATCGTAAAATTATTTTTGCAATATGAACAGCGATACCGGTAAATATATAATCATTGTGGGGGTACTGATCGTGCTGCTGGGTGTAGTTATTTATTTTTTCCATGATAAGTTGAACTGGATCGGCAGGTTACCTGGTGATATAAGGATAGAAAGGGAAAACTTTAGATTTTATTTTCCCATAACTACCATGATCATTTTCAGTTTGGTTATTACTGTGATCATCCAGCTTATAAAAAGAATATTCTGAATAAGAATTCAGAAACTCATTATATTAGAAGGACAATATCTGCTTATGAATTCTCAACGGTTTCTTGCTCTTGATGTATTGCGGGGTATGACGATCTGTTTTATGATCATCGTAAACACTCCGGGCGGCCCTGCTTACCCGCCGTTAAATCACGCCGCATGGAACGGATTTACGCCCACTGATCTTGTATTTCCAACTTTCATGTTTGTTGTAGGAAATGCAATGAGTTTTTCCATGAAAAAATGGGAAGGCCTTCCGGATGGGAAAGTGATGGGCAAAATTTTTAAAAGAGCCCTGCTGATCTTCTTTTTGGGTTTCTTGATGTACTGGTTCCCGTTTGTTCATTGGAATGCTGATCATCACCTTGAATTTAATTCTCTCTCACACACAAGGATCATGGGCGTATTACAACGTATTGCTCTCGGGTATTTTTTTGCTGCATTGATGATACGTTTCCTGAGTCCCGTAAGAGTGGGCCAGTTTTCCTGGTACTTCCTGGTAATATACTGGGTGATCCTGTTACTTTTTGGAGACAGGAATGATCCATACAATATGCTTACGAATGCAGGAACACGACTGGACCTGTGGTTATTTGGACCGGATCATATGTACCATGGCGAAGGAGTGGCTTTTGAACCTGAAGGTGTGTTGAGTACGTTACCTGCTATTGCAAACGTAACATTTGGGTATGCTGCCGGAAGGTGGGTGCAGCAAAGCGGAAAGACATATGAGGGGATGGCCAAATTACTGTTGGCAGGTGTTTTATCTGTTGCTATCGCTCTGTGCTGGGACTGGTTTTTTCCTATCAATAAAAAATTATGGACGGGGAGTTTTGTTTTGATCACGGTAGGGATCGATTGCATTCTCCTGGCAGCCCTCATGTATATTATTGAATTTTCTCAAAAACGCAAATGGACTTATTTCTTTGAAGTGTTCGGAAAAAATCCATTGTTCATTTACCTTCTTTCCGAATTGGGTGTCACTCTTCTTTGGTTTATTCCGGTTGGTCCAACTAATCAGCCTCTTTACCGCTGGGTTTATCAAAACATTTATATTCACGCCGGGGTATATTTCGGCTCTCTTCTTTTTGCCATCAGCGTTATGCTGGTCTGCTGGCTAGTCGGTTATATTCTTGATAAGAGAAAGATCTATGTGAGAGTTTGATAAGTTCAGTAGAGAACAAAGCGCACAAGAGTGCGACGCAACGGGAGCTTAATCGGGGTAATCCGTTTGGCTCCAAATAACACCCGACATAACATAATATTCACGTCCCATTTCTTCATAGCCTCGCTATAATAATGTACCTTCGCGGCTCGTTTTGAAAAGTGAATATGGAAATCAGAAACATCGCCATTATTGCCCACGTTGACCATGGCAAAACCACCCTGGTAGACAGGATATTACATCAAACACACGTATTCCGGGATAACCAGGAGACGGGTGAATTGATCATGGACAGTAATGAGCTTGAACGTGAGCGTGGTATTACCATTTTTAGCAAGAATGCAGCCGTGGTTTATAAAGGTGTTAAGATTAATGTGATCGATACCCCGGGCCACGCTGATTTTGGAGGCGAGGTGGAAAGAGTGCTAAAAATGGCGGATGGCGTGTTGCTGCTCGTGGATGCATTTGAAGGACCTATGCCACAAACAAGATTTGTTTTGCAAAAAGCCTTGCATTTGAATCTGCATCCTATCGTCATCATTAATAAAGTTGATAAACCGAATTGCCGCCCCGATGAAGTACATGATGCGGTGTTTGAATTGTTCTTTAACCTTGATGCGACAGAAGAACAATTGAATTTTCCTACCTATTACGGCTCCGGAAAAAATGGTTGGTTCAATGATTCACTGACTCCGTCGGAAGATATTACACCGTTACTCGATGGTATTTTAAAATATGTTCCCGCTCCGAAAGTAAACGAAGGAACTTTGCAACTCCAAATTACTTCGCTTGATTATTCTTCGTTCCTCGGCCGCATTGCTGTTGGCAAGGTAAGTCGTGGTTCGATAAAGGAAGGCCAACCGGTTTCACTTGTTCAATCGGACGGAACCGTCAGGAAAACGAGGGTAAAAGAGCTTTATGTGTTTGAAGGAATGGGAAAGAAAAAGGTGAGTGAGGTACTTGCCGGAGATCTCTGCGCCGTTGTAGGTATTGATGATTTTAATATTGGCGATACTATTGCAGATTTTGAAAATCCTGAAGGATTGCCGACGATTAGCGTCGATGAACCAACGATGAGTATGATGTTTGGTATCAACAACTCTCCATTCTATGGTAAGGATGGAAAGTTCGTGACCTCCCGTCATATTCGCGACCGATTAATGAAAGAAACAGAAAAGAATCTTGCACTAAGGGTGGAAGATTCTGAGAACGCCGATAGCTTCCTTGTTTATGGCCGTGGCATTTTGCATTTGGGAATCCTGATCGAAACCATGCGTCGCGAAGGATATGAATTGACTGTTGGTCAGCCCCAGGTATTGGTAAAGGACATCCAGGGGAAAAAATGCGAACCTTACGAAACACTTGTTGTCGACGTTCCGCAGGAGTATGCAAGTAAAGTGATCGATCTTGTTACCCGTCGCAAAGGTGAATTGCATGTAATGGAAACAAAAGGAGAGATGCAGCACCTGGAATTTGAAATTCCTTCGAGAGGATTGGTTGGATTGCGTACTCAAATGCTCACAAATACCGCCGGCGAAGCTGTGATGAACCATCGCTTTAGTGAATTCAAACCATGGAAAGGCGCCATCCCGGGCAGGAATAATGGAGTTTTAATAGCAAAGGAAGCAGGAATGACCACGGCGTATTCTTTAGATAAGCTTCAGGACCGTGGAATATTTTTTGTTGACCCCGGAGAAGATGTTTATAAGGGAATGATAATTGGCGAGAATAATAAGCCTGGTGACCTGGTTGTTCAGCCGAACGAAGGAAAGAAACTCACCAATATGCGCGCCAGCGGAAGCGACGCTGCAACCAGTATTGCCCCCAAACACTTGATGACGCTTGAAGAATGTATGGAATATATTCAGCAGGATGAATGCATCGAGGTTACTCCCAATTTTGTCCGCATGAGAAAAGTGATATTAGACGAAGAAGAAAGAAAAAAACAGGCGAAAAGAATGAGCACAGAAGCAGCTTAATCGTCGTAAATTCGCTTCATGAAAAAGTTATTTTTCATACCGTTATTCGTTCTCCTTTTTTCATTGCCTGCCACATCCTTTGCCCAATGTTCCATCTGTACTAAGACCGCCCAGCAGCTGGGCGAAAAACCAGCAAAGGGTTTAAACAGTGGCATTCTTTACCTGGCTTTTGCTCCATTTGCCATCGCCGCCTATGTGGGCTACAGGTGGTGGAAAACAAACAAAGAGCCCTGACCCCTCTTGCTCTTTGCTAGCTATTTTTGGCCGATCACTCAACAAATCTGCAATTCGCTCATTTTGATGACCAGATACTCAAAACGCGAGCAACAAAAAAGATAATAGACTATTTTTAATAGGAACAAAACTTCTTGTTTTGCGTTTGATCCTATTCGCTGGTCTTTTGCCTGCTGTGCTCCTTGCAGGTGGTATGGTGGCCAATGCTCAATCCATCCATTTTCAGCATGTCAATACCTCAAACGGCCTCTCAGAAAATAATGTCCGTTCGATAGCCATTGATAAGAACGGGTTCCTATGGATCGGTACCATTGATGGACTGAATGTGTACGACGGGTACTCAGTGATGGTTTGCAAAAAAGAAACCCAGCCCGAAATGGCTTCCAATAATATCATTCACATGACTTGTGATGGCAGGAATCGTATCTGGCTGGGAACCTACGAAGGAGTAACCTGGTTGGATGAAAGCAGGGCCTTTCACAGAGTAGTATTAAGCGATTCTGTTTCAAAATTTGGATGCCGCACCGTCATGGATACGAAGGCGTATGGTCCTGTTTTGTACACTAATCTTGGTCAATTTTTCTTTAACGAGAAAAGACGAAAATGGGAAAGATTGGAATGGATCCCGCGTTGGCTGGAATACAGGCGATTTCACGACGCTGAGCCTTTTGATGAGAACAAGATCATTTACGCTACTGATAGCCTTGTAACGATAGTTGACTATGCTGAAAATAAAATCGCTTATCAGCAACCGTTTACTGCTGTCTTTAGCGTGTGCCGCTATAGCGACCATGAACTGGCAGTAGGTCTTCAACATGGACAAGTTCAGATCGTTGATATACGAACAAAGGAGGTCGTCAAAAAATATCTCATCACCAGTGAACTGAATAAGAAAAAAATTAACGCGACACTTACTGAAGTACGGTTGGCCGTTAATGGCAGCCTGCTGGTCGCCACAGAATATGCGGGTCTTGTTATCATTGACAGATCAGGAAATATTTCCAGTTACATTCATGATCCCAGCAACCCGGAATCAGTAGGAGCAAACCTGACATGGCGAGTGCTGAGCGGCAACAACGGTGATATAATTGTAGGAACGATGACGGCGGGGGTAAGCATCTTTAATATTTATAACAAACAGGCCTGGTACAAACGTCTTTTTAATGACGGGAAAGGAAATCTTTATGATTCATATGTAAGCGAAATGACGGAAGATAAGAATGGCGTGTTGTGGATCGGTGCATTGGAAAGGCTGATAAAATGGGACAAAGAAAATAATACCACCACGTTTTACTATTATGATACCAAACCAATTTGGACCGGCGCTCAGAATATCGAGATACGCTCGGTCTGTGTAGATAAGCTCGGTCGCGTTTGGGTGAGCGCCCTTGGAGATTGGATATCTGTCTTAGATAAAGCAACGGGTCAATTTAAAAAGATTTTGCGTGACACCTCCCTGGGACCCCTTGTGAAAGATAATTATGTAACCCACCTATATACTGCGCCTGATGGGATGATATGGGCGGGCACCGATTCAGGTTTCTACACTATAGACCCGGTTACTTTAAGGATCAAGACATTAAAAGATTACCCGCTTCTTAAAGGCGTAGAAAATATCCGGGTGAATTCGTTCCTGGAAGACAGATCAGGAAATATGTGGATGGCGACTTACAACGGCGTATATCGTTACAACAAATCCAGGAATAAGGTCGACAGTTTTTCGACAAAGCAGGGTCTTGCTTCAAACCGTTGTCATACTTTAACCGAGAGCAGTAATGGTGATATTTATGTATGCACGCTAGCGGGATTTAGTGTGATATCGGGAGATCGCATCAGCACATTCAATCGATCCAATGGATTAAACTACGACCATTGTGAAGGAATTTTAGAAGACAACAATGGAATGATGTGGGTCGCTAATTCAAAACAGATCATTCGCTTTGACCCGGTAAAAAAAGCAATGCAATACTTTGACAAGAATTCCGGGATCACAACAGAAGGTTTCCGGATGGGAAGCTTTCTGAAAAACTACAGAGGTGAATTGTTCTGGGGCAGTCGTGCAGGTATCAATCATTTTTTCCCGGATGAGCTTATTTATCACGCGGCTGACCTCAAGGTAAATATCTACCAGGCCGACACACCGGATTCAGCCATCTACCTGGGCAGCAGAAATGACATCACTTTCAAATACAGTAACAATAGTTTTATTTTTCGGTTCAATGCTATCAACCTGAATGGGGCGCGAAATATCCAGTACCAATATCAACTGGAAGGATACGATGAAGTCTGGCAAAAAGGGGTTGATGTCAGGCAGGCTCGTTATTCATCTTTGCCCCCCGGTCATTATGCATTTAAAGTGAAGGCCAGCACGGATGGCATCAACTGGACAGACTCTTCAAAAAGGATCAATGTCACAATCATTCCTCCTTTGTGGCAACGGTGGTGGTTTGTCGGAATTATCATTGCACTCATAGCGGGCATCATGTATGCTATTTTTGACAGCAGGAATAAAAAGTTTACAAGGCAAAGGGAACAACTGGAAACCGAACAGGCGATCAATTATTTCGCTTCAA
>DASYSW010000632.1:0-1707 GCA_036002905.1 Chitinophagaceae bacterium | reverse complement strand
CATTTATGTTGTTTGACTTTGGCGTCGGTTTGGGATTTGTTGGACTCATCATGTTTATAACAGGAAGAGCGTTAAGCAAGGCTCCGTTGATCATAAAGAATCATCCGTTTATTAAAGAAAGCATTATACATCACACTTAGTTTAAAAAAGAGAGACGATAGAGTATGCAAACCTTTTTCATTGTATTGATTTTAGCATTCGGTTTTTTGATCACTTTCCAGATCGCAAAAGCGAGTGAATATGTCGCTGTTTTGCGGGGTGAGGAAAAAGCGAGAAAGCAAACCAATCGTATCAACGCATTCCTGCTCCTGGCATTCCTCGTTATTGGACTTATCGGGGTATACTATTGTAATGAAAGGTTGAAGGGAAAGATATTGGGCGAGTCGGCTTCTGTGCAGGGAGAAAAGATCGATACAATGCTTTACATCTCCCTGGCTATCACCGGTGTCGTCTTTTTCATCACACAAATTCTGTTATTCTGGTTTGCTTACAAATACCAGGAATCAGACAAAAGAAAGGCTTATTACTACCCGCATAATAATAAACTGGAAATCATCTGGACCGTTATTCCTGCGATCGCTTTGACTGCTCTTGTAGGATTCGGAATTTACTATTGGTTTAAGATCACAGGCGATGCTCCCCAGAATGCTATGCAGGTCGAAGTAACGGGAAGCCAGTTCAAGTGGGAATTCAGATACCCGGGACGGGATGGAGTATTTGGGAAAAAATATTACAAAGAGATCAACCCCGGAAAGAATAATCCACTTGGCCAATTGTGGGATGATCCGTACAATCACGACGATGTTATTACAACTGAATTGCATCTAGTAGTAAATAAGCCGGTAAAACTAATAATCGGTTCAAAGGATGTGATCCATGATGTGGGATTAACCGCCTTCAGAATGAAGATGGATGCAGTGCCGGGCACACCAACCACCATGTGGTTCACTCCAAAATTCACGACGAAGCAAATGGTCGAAAAATCCGGTGATCCGGATTATGTTTATGAATTATCCTGTGATCAGATGTGCGGCAAAGGGCACTATGGTATGAGAGGCGTAGTAATTGTAGAAACACAGGAAGAGTATGACACGTGGATCATTAGACAGAAATCGCAGTACTCGGTAGCGCATCCTGAGCCAACTGCTCCAAAAACACAGCCCGCCGATACGACAAAAGGGGTGGCTGTCAATTTGAAAAAATAATTTTTAGGCCGTGGGCCTTTTAAAATAAAAGAATTATGAGCAACGAAGCAAACTTACATGGTCATACAGAAATTGTGACGACGCATGATGTACATCATGATGAGCACCATGTACATCACCACAAGGAAACGTTTATCACGAAATATATTTTCAGCCAGGACCACAAAACCATTGGCAAGCAATTTTTAATTACAGGTATTGCCTGGGCTGTCATTGGTGGTTTGTTTTCCGTGCTGTTTCGGTTGCAATTAGGGTTTCCTGATCAGACATTTCCGATCCTTGAAACATTTTTCGGGCGCTATGCAAAAGGTGGGCAAATTCAACCGGAGTTCTATTATGCGTTAATCACAATGCACGGAACCGTGCTTGTATTTTTTGTGTTGACAGCCGGACTTAGCGGAACTTTTGCCAACCTTCTTATTCCTCTTCAATGTGGTGCGAGAGATATGGCTTCCCCGTTTTTAAATATGCTTTCGTATTGGTTTTTCTTTTTGGCGAGTGT
>DASYSW010000631.1:0-6594 GCA_036002905.1 Chitinophagaceae bacterium | reverse complement strand
TGAGAACATAATCTGTTGTTTGTTTTGGAGAGGCCGTTGCATGAAGGGTCAGGGGAATAGAACTTACATTTCCATTGCCCTGGTTGGTAAGGGTACTTGCGTTGCTCCAGGTATATGATGTGCCTTTAGTAATAGTAGCATTTAACTGAATTGTCGTGCCATAGCAGATGCCTGCAGAACTAGGATCCGTGGTGGCAGCCGGGAAAGGGACATTGATGAAGTCCACGGAAGCGACAGAACTTGTATCGGCGGGACAAACGCCACTCTTTGTAATCACGCGGTATTGCACATCTGCATTGACCCCATTCACATTGAAAGTTGAATCTGTTTTTGTTGGTGAAAAATTGGACCAATTGGTATTGTCATTTGACCGCTGCCAGTTGACAATATTACCGATACTTCCTGTTAGAGTAAACAACGTATTTGTAGTTTGTCCCAGGCAAACATTTACATTATCGGGACTTAAAACTCCACCGACAGACTTAGGATCAACAATAATCGTTGCTGCAGTACTGCTATCAATACTACAGGAGCTTCCATTTTGAACCAATGCTTTGTATTGAGTTGTCGCAGTTAAATTCTGCGCCGTATAGCTTGCACTTGTTGCTGGGACCGGGTTCCATTGAATTCCATCGGTAGACGATAACCAACCCAGGACGTTCCCAACGGATCCATTCAAAGTTAAAGTAGTACTATTTAGGCCAGCGCAAACCGTGTTGTTGCTCAACACTTGGCCCGCAACCGTGGGTGGTGTTACTGAAACTGTGATAGTGTCTTTCAGATCAGCACAGCTGTTCTTTTCTCGTACGGTGATCATTCCGGCATTCAGACCAGGAGTTACATTAATTATATTCGAATTTGCACCCGAATTGATCATCCATCCCGGGGGAACGGTCCAATTATAAGTTGCCCCCGCGAGCGCAGGGACTGAATATTCAGAATTTGTATTCGCACACGCAACAGGCTTACCACTGATCTCCAAACCTGCGCAACTATTGCGAAGCGCAACGTATGCATAAGCAAAATGTGCTCCTGGTAAGCAGTTGTCAGCTTCAAATGTGAGTGTCACGGTTTGCCCACGATATGGTGACAGATCAAAGGTAACTTCTGTCCAACCCTTTGTCCATACATCATACAGCAAAGTTCCTGTGGTGTTATTCGTTCCGGAGTGAGACAAAAACGGCACTGAGCTATTACTGAAACCATTTGCAAGAGCCGCTGCTGTGTCCAGAGTTGCCCCGGTGTTGCCACTTCCTCCACCTGCGTCATTCAACGTAGGGAGATAATACTTTGGAGATGCACACATGATCACGCCTCCATTCGCAACTAATGTGGCCTTAAATAAAGGTTGCTCATTGGAATTATGCGTACCATTTTCCAGCACCATTGCATAGGCGTAAGTCATTGTATAAGGAACAGTGGCTGGACCTGCAGGCACATTAATATTATAAGTGACCGATCGGATAAAACCGCCAGGATTTGTGGCATCTGAGTGAAGGTCATAAGAGTTGGTGGTAGAACCTAATTGTATAGCATATCCATAAGAATATCCATTGATCACGGGGATGGTTTGAAAACCGCCATAAAGGTCGTTCGTCGAAGTGGTGATCACTTTGATACCAATGGGTGAAATGCTAAACTCAGGGATCACAGCAACCCCGTTATTGGGCGCAGGATAAAGTTTGCTGCTACCACCCAAAAGGCCTGTTTTTGCTGACCACGAAGACAGATCTCCGGCCGAAAAATTAATATTTACCGGGCAAGATTGAAGCTGGGAATAAAGGGGAGAAGAAATAAGAACCGCTGCAAAACTTATTAGCCAGACCTTCAATTTTTGATACATACTCAAGAGTTGGATCTTGTTTCATATAGAGTACAAATAATGCCGCTCGTTTAAAACCAGCACTATTAAAAACGCTCTGTGGATTGAGTTATTGCCATTGCCTGATTATGACGCCAACTTAGCCAAAAATTTGCATTTAGCCTCAGGACCTTACGTTAAATATGGGACTATTAACAAAAATGACAGATAGATAATAATACTGGCAAAAACCAATGATTTGAAACGGCTTTAAAACAGCAAGTAAGCTTCCCAATTATCCTAAAAGTCCTTCTTGATCCTGTCAATCCTTGTTCTCTTACTCAAGGCCAGGTAGATCGGCACCCCGGCCAGCATCAAAACCATCCCTATAGCTGCTTCTCTTGGCCTTGCGTAAATCGTGTTCAGAAAAAGTGCGGCACTGAATAAAACGACAACGGCAGGTACGATCGGGTAGCCCCATACTTTATATGGCCGCGGAGCATCAGGCATTTTTTTGCGAAGGATAAAAACTCCAAGCGCCGTAGCTCCATAATAAATGAATACAGCAAAAATGATCATGTCGGTCAGCTGATCAAATGTTCCTGACAGCACAAGAATACACGCCCAAACTCCCTGGAGCCACATTGAATTCGCCGGAGCCTGCGCCTTATTCAGTTTATTTACAAAAGGGAAAAACATTCCTTGCTTCGCCATTGCGAAATAAGTACGACAGCTCACAAGAATTGTTGCATGTGTGCATCCCAGTGTGGTAATTGCAATCAAGGTCGAAATAAATAAAGCTCCATTTTCTCCCCAAAAAACCTTCACGGCCTCAATAGCCGCCACCATGTTCTGCGACTTATATACATGCTCCAAAGTATCGACCGGCAACAAAGAAAGATATGCCGTGTTCACCAGCAAGTACGTTGCGATGATAATGAACACACCGATGGTAATGCCTCTCGGAATATTTTTATACTGATCCTTTACTTCTCCACCGATGTAACCAACAGTTGCCCAACCCTGGTAGGCCCAAAATGCCGCCAGCATACTTGTAAATACCGCGCTGAAAGTGACGGGTGCGTTGTTGGTTGTTTTCATATCAAATACCTGGCTCATGTGCGATTGGGAACTGCCCAAACCAAAAATGATAATGGTAAGAATGCCAGCAAAAACAAGGATCAAAACCGCCGCGCTGAATCGTGCACCGATCTTTATTCCTTTGCTGTTGAGCCACGTGAGTAAAAGAATAAGGATAATAGCCGTGAGCTTGATATTAAAATTCTCAAATGGATAGAATACGCCGCCGATACTAAAATGTTGCCACGAAAAAAGAACAGGTGGTAAATGAATAATGCTGTTCAGTGATTGAGAAAAGACATAGGCAAGGGCCGAAATGGATGCCGTTTGTATAACGATAAAAAGTGACCAGCCAAAAATGAAAGCAAAAAAACGATTGTAGATTTTTTGATAATAAACATATTCGCCGCCTGTGTCGGCCATCATGCTTGCAATTTCAGCATTGCTGAGCGCTCCAAACAAACTGATAATGCCTCCAAGTATCCAACAGATCAACACCCAACCCGAAGAATGGAGTTCGGCGGCCATTGGAGCGACCTTTTTGTAAACTCCTGAACCGACGATGTTGCCTACTACTACTACAACCACGAGTGCCAATCCAAGTGACCGGTTTAACTGCTGCGATTTATTCATGAATGAACTTTTTGTCGATCATTTCTCATCCGCGCTTGGGCCATACATACCCGGTACCGGCACATCCAGCAACCTGAGGTATACTGACAATTGACCCCGGTGATGGATTAGATGACTGAATCCCCAGCCCCGCACAGCAACCCTCTTTGGCATTTCTCGTCTCATCTGGTCACCCCGCCGCACGATCCAGGTTTTATTAAAATCGTCATCGCTCATTGTCTCAAGATCGGCATTGGCCTGGTTCAATTTATCGTGGAAGGTTTTCATTAAGTCTTCGTTAGAAGCTGCAACATAAGAACTAAATCCTCTTTCTGCAAAGTCCCAGTCATCAATTGTTATAATACGTGATATCCAGTGTGGAATCTCAGCGACGTGGCTGGCGAGACGACCAAGCGTCATCGATTTCGCGTGTGGCCGCCATGAACTTTTTTCAATAGGAACTCTTTCGAGCATTTTTTTTGTTAAATCCGATTCGTGTTTCAATTCTGCAATTAAAGTATCCTTATAAGCCATCGTTTTTTGTTTTATATGATTTTTTATGAGTGATCCTTTCTTAGCCCCGCAAATTTCTTTTCGAGCTTTTGGGCCACTTCATCAGGATGTTCTAAATTATGAACGGCGTCTTTCTTTGTGATCATTCTCCACACTTGTATCACTGCGGTTATTGAGAAGATGCCACCGATCACCCAATTTAAAATATTCTGGTTCGATTTCAGTTTTTCAGCAATCAACTGTCCGCCAAAAATAAAAACACAGTTGCCAATGAATGTTCCAATACCAATCCCGATGATGTACAAATTGTAGTGACTGTTTTTTGGCAACAAAACTTTCTTTGTGAACAGGACCGTGCTCCATCCAAACCAAAAAGGTATCTGCACGGGATTGACCGCACACATAGTAGCGCCCAAAACAAACCTCGGCAAAGTGCTACTGAGAATAATATTTTTTCCTGTTTTGGGGTGAAGAGCAGCATGAAAACTTGAAATGGCAAGGGCCACCACGATCGCTAGCGTAACCCATTCCAGGATCTTAAAAATTCTTTCCTGTTTCCTGATCCAATCCATCCCAACAAGAGATATCCTCACATAGATCATTTCGATCAGTAGTGAACCGAGAGAAAATAAGATGGCCGCTGTATACCCATCAGTGATGCCAATTTGCATAGCGGCAACATTCAAAGTTCCCAATGGAAGTGAGCCAAGGAAACTGATGAACAGTCCCGTAACAAAAATTTTCGCCAATGGGTGCATCAGACGAAAATAGCAAAAGAGAAGGAAATTAATCCAGTGATTAAGACTAATAAGAAACAGGCAATTGCCTAATTGGCTTTTGCAATAATGGAAAGAGTAATCGTAACGTTATCCGAAAGAGAAAGACTACTTCCGCCTACGCCAAAGTCGCGACGGTTCAATTTAAAACTTCCCTCAAAAAGATAACCTCCGTTCTGTGCTGTGGCAGTAAAAGGGAATTTAACCTCTTTTGTAACTCCTTTGATCGTGATGTTACCAAACATATAAAGGTAACCGTCTTTATTTGTCTTTGTAATCTTGGTTGACTTAAATGATATTTTGGGATAATTCTTAACATCAAAGTACTCTGCCCTGCGCAGATGATTATCCCGTGATTCGATATCCGTGTCAATTGTGCTTGCATCCACACTTACGTCAAAATCTGCTTCCGTTGGTTGGGCGGGATCGAATTTGATCGTGCCGGTTAGTCCTTTGAAATCTCCACCTGTGGCAATGCCAAAATTGTCAACTACAAAATGAACTTTTGATCCCGCATCAATAGGGGTGAAGTTCTGCCCAAATACCAGGGCAGAGAGAATAAAAAGGGAAAAGGTTAGAGCCCGCTCTTTCATAACTAGTCTTTTTGTGGTCCCGTGTATAAAATACAAGAACGTTTTTGGCGTTTTAATGGTTGCTTTTAGAAGACGGTTAATGAATTTTTTAGAATTATTATTTGCTGGTCAGTAATAAATTTTACAATTATTAACTTTTCAATCAAACTTTTCCAGCATTTTGAAATGCCGTTGTGCATCTTTCAAAAATTTACGGCCTCTTTTAAAGGACCAGTAAGGTGTCCCGTTTT
Source organism: Chitinophagaceae bacterium (assembly GCA_036002905.1). GTDB lineage: Bacteria > Bacteroidota > Bacteroidia > Chitinophagales > Chitinophagaceae > VBAU01. The sequence continues at coordinate 989 of DASYSW010000631.1, read as the reverse complement.
CGTGATTGTACTTGCTGATTTTATACAACGCTTTCCAATGTTTCAGGATCTCGCGATACGCCTTTCCCAGCTTCATATTGGCATCATAAATATGATTGGGCTCTGCACCACAGCCATTGAACTCCAAAATCGAAAAATTTTCCCCGTTCTTCAAATCTTCAATTGACATACATTTTATATCATACCGGCCATAATAAAATTTGTCGGTATAATGGCTGAGGTCATCAAACACCTTTAGCAACCGATCATCGATCTCTTTTTCAAGATTTATAAATCGTGCTCCACGATTGTGATTGCCTGCATAGGACAAATAAAAATGTTGCCCATCGGGTAAAATCCTGTCAAGCCTGTGCTCATGACGATGTTGCATTTCCTCGAGCCTGTATTTGGCCCGGGGATGTTTACATATAAGTTCCCACAATGTACTTTTCCCGTCACCATAAACTTCAAGCAATTCTTTCTGGATAAAACCGGTGATCACGCCTTTCTTCTCCGTAGGGTGACGGTAGTAAAATACACTTACTTCAACGGGCATATCGACAAGGTCCTGCACGATATATTCTACCGGGATCCGGTGATGATATTTTTCCAACTGGTCTTCGCTTTCAATTTTTCGGAATAAGATCCCCTTCATTCCGACGTCAGGCTTTACTATGAATGGATAATTGAATCCGGCTTCGCAAATCTTTTTCTTTACATTCTCGAAGGAGAGATCATGTAGTATATAAATCGTCTTGGGATGAGAGTCGGGAGGCAATTGTTCATACATTTCTCTCTTGCTCTCACCCTCAAAACCTCCAAATGTGATTGTGGGATTTGAGGAACTGAAAAACCAGAATGAACGGGAACGAAGACAATACCAAAACCACATGGGGCCAATGGGCGCGTATAACACATAAAACGGCCACAACTCCCAGTTAAACAACCGTTGAAAAAATCCTTTGACCTTCATAGTGTGGCGGCAAAAATAGAAATTGGTTCCATCATTT
>DASYSW010000630.1:0-11736 GCA_036002905.1 Chitinophagaceae bacterium | reverse complement strand
ACAACTATTATCGCCTCCTGCACATACCTGCCTTAGTTTGAGTGAGCTGCCGAAATATTCTGAAATTTCTTTTTTTATCAATTCCGGATTCAATTCGATGGGTGTATCAATCGCTTCCTTAATAAGAAGCCTGTTTCGTTCGTTAGTGGCGATCTTATAGTCAGTAGTAAACTTTATTTTGTCGGGAAAGGCAAAGGCGCACTCTCCACAAAAAGTGCACTTGCCCAGATCAATACAAAGAGGATCTGCAGAGATCGCGTTCGTCGGGCATATTTCTGCGAGTTCTGTATCATTAACTCTTGTGGAACTGATAACCGGCCTGCCCCTAAATATTCCGGGCACTTCTGCTGCAGTTACATCGGGAATGTATTGCTTCCCCTGGTGAAATAATATTTTTAAATTGTCTAACATTCTCTTTGATTTTATTTTTATAGATCATGGCCGCAGTAAGACAGGTTAAAACTCTTATTAGAAACAGGGAAATCAGAGATTTCATTGTTCCGTACTGCTAATGCTAATGCGAGCCAGTTATGAAATGAAGGATCTTTTATTTTATAACACAGAATCTCTCCATTTTCATCTGTGATAGCGCAATGGCAAATCTCACCTCTCCAACCTTCCACCAGGGAAATGGTAAATGATCGTGGTGACGGGTTAGCCAATACGTCCAGGTGGTGTTTGATTTGCTCGGCGTCCCGGGTAAGTTCTCTTAGATATTCGATCGATTGATTGATCTCTTTTTTTCGCAGACGGGCTCTTGCATGGACATCGCCATTATTCCTAATAACAGGCTGATGTAACAATTCAGGAAATAAATCATGGGGATGCGAATACCGAATATCTCTTTTAATCCCACTCATCCTGGCCGACATGCCAACCGTTCCAATCTCGGTAGCTTGCTGAGGGGTAATAACTCCCGTCTTCTCAAACCGGGCAAGGGCACTCGGCAGACTAAATAATTCTCCAGAGATTTCTTCAAAATCTTTTTCGAAGTCATTCAATAGATTGATCAATTCTGATAACAGCTCCCAAGTGAAGGGGTAATTATTTTTTCCAGCACGAATTAATCCTTTTGCCAAGCGGTTTCCACACCATTTTTGAAAGAAATTGATTAAAGGGGTTCTTAATCTCCCGTATACTGAGCTTCCAAGCTGGTAGGCCACGTCGGTACAAATAGCACTCAAATCCCCCGTGTGAATAGCTATCCTCTCTAGTTCCAACGCAAAAGTTCTAGCCAACTGCAGATTTCTACCCGGGTGATAATTACACAAGCTCTCCCAGAGATTCACAAAGGCAACCGTATGCGCCACAACCGAATCACCTGCTATGTTTTCGGCCAGCGTGATTCTTTGAAGTAATTTTTTCTTTTCGAGGAATAATTGCTCAATTCCTCTGTGCTGGTAACCTAGTTGTACTTCAAGGTGAAGAATCTGTTCACCATTGCAAATGAAACGAAAATGGCCTGGCTCGATGATGCCCGCGTGAATGGGACCAACACCCACTTCGTGCAATTCCTCACTCTCAATTTTGAAGAAAGGGTAATCTGCAATAGTGGTTCCTCTATTAAAACGGTTAAACGGGAATCGCACGGGTTTAAGCCAGGGATGATCAATATACGGTACCCCAAAATTTTCATGAATCTCTCGCTCAAATTTCTCAAATGCAAGATTATGTTTCGAAAAAGAAACCAAGGGCTGTTTTGCATCCACGATTGATGATGAAATATTAATTACATGGTGATCATCGTTGGCGATACAGCAGATAAGCTTGATTTTATTACCGTGCGGGAATCCAAAATAATTTGTACAATGTGAGGCGGCACCCTTCATGAGCGTTGATACGTTCAATTCGAAAAAACTGGGATAACCCAATTCCGGGATGGATTCGACAGGTATTGTATCATTATTGAATACGGTTGTGTAATTCATATTAATGCGGCAGACTTTTTATGGCTTCCTGAATAAGTGTTACAAACTCCTGCGGTGGGTTTAATCCCAGGTAAACAACCAGGCCCAGTAAGATAAATTGTGATATCGATTCAGCGGGCTTTATTCGCTCAAGGCCATCTTCTTTAAAATCCACAGCAGGGGTAAAAAGAAGTTTAAAAATGTTTTTTCCAAAGGCCCAAATTATAATCGTAAGCAGCAGCATTACGACGATCAAAATCCACAAATAATTCGATTCAAACAATGAACGGAAAATCATGAATTCGCTTATAAACAAGCCGGAGGGTGGCATAGCTGTGGCAAAGAAGAAGCCAAGCAATATGACCATTGACCCCGTAGTATTATATTTAAAATAATTGCCAACATCGTAGATGCTCTTGCTTTGATAAATACGGTAGATCTGGCCCTGTTGAAAGAAAAGGCTTGATTTGATAAAAGCGTGTAGAATGGCATGAAGTATGGCGGCGTAATATCCCACTCCGCCGCCGGTCAGGCCAAGCATAATGATACCCGAGTGTTCGATACTGGAATACTCAAACATCCGCTTAATATTTTTGACCTTTGTCATATAAACCGTCGCCACAAAGATGGAAAGTAGCGCTGCTATAATTATAACATGATTTGTCCATTGATGAATCGGAGAATTTGCAGTCACAACATAGGATCGAAAAATACCAACGAATCCAACATTCATCAAAACACTGGAAAGTAAAGCCCCGGCAGGCGAAGGAGCCTTATCCTTTGCATCTATTCCTGCAGTGTACATAGGAACTAATCCTAATTTAGCCGTAAACCCTGTGAATATAAAAATGAAAGCCAACCGCAACCAGAAGACGTTCAATTGAGGAGCTTTTACCAGGAGATTTTTAAATGAAAGATCATCTGCACCTGCACCGGATAAAGAAAAACTTAAAAATAAAATGCCGATGAAGACCAGTGTGATGCTAATTGCGCACACAAAAACATATTTCCAAGTGCCTTCCAGGGAACGGTTATTCCTTCGGTGATAAATCAGGGCTGAGGCACTCAGCGTGGTTAATTCTACAAAAATCCATGTAACAGCTATATGGTTAGAAAGGTACGCGGCACTCGTCGAGGTCAGCAGCGCAACCACGGCAGCAAAATAGATAGCCGTATGCCTAGGATTGTCCTGCTTGGTTCCCAAATAAACATAGCTGTGGTAAAAAGCGGGTATGCTTATAATGGTTAGCGTTGTAAGAAGTAGCAAACCTAAAGAATCGGATGTGAAATAAGTTAGCTCGGTGGCGTTTATGTGCAGGTATTCGTAAACAGTAAATCCAATTTGTAAAACCAAAAATACCACTATCAGCAGGTATCTTAAGATACGATTCCCGTTGAAAAATAACAATCCGCTTATGGAAAAAGCTCCCGTTAAATAGATTTCAACCATGCTATGCGCTATTTACGTTTTAATCTTTTAAATTCTTCAGTTTGTCAACATCAACATCCTTCAATACATCACCTATACGGTTCACGAAAATTCCCAACAAGAAGACACTGGCAAAGATGTCAAGGAGAATACCCAGGTTTACGAGCATTGGCATTTCATTGCCCACTGCCAACGATAGGATAAATACACCATTCTCAATAACTAAATACCCGAGGATATGAGTGATGATTTTACTTCTTGTTACAATAATGTATAGCCCTGTAAACAATGTAGACAGGGCAACGACAAAATATATTTTACTTATTCGCGTGTCGCTGATTGCGTTGGATAAAATAAATGTGGTAATAATAATGAGAGTGATAATGATAAGAGAAATAAAATTAGGTACGAAAGGTTCTGCGTCACGCGTTATCCGGTTGCGCTTCATTACATAATTCACAAACAAGGGGATTGCAATGGCTTTCACCACGATAGTTTCCAGAAGTACAAGCGTAAGATTGACCGCATTGATTTGAATAAGCTCAATGAAAGCGATCCCAAAAAGCAGCACGCCCTGGAATGACAAAATTTTTATGTAGGTGAGCAAGCGGTGTGCTATACCAAGATAAAGGAGAGAAATAGTAAACGTTATTAATAATACATTCGTCATGTTTCTATCGCCTATTTTAGTGACTAACTGAATTTTCCCAACATCAGCAACACCCCTAAGAAAATCAATAATGAAACTGATGATAATGCTAATATGTATTGTGCATTATGGTTCATCCGGAATCTCGCCGTAAATGACTCAAGCAATCCGACCACGATGGCAAAGAATATCTGCATCCCAAAAAATATTGGTATGGTGAAGTATAAAGGAAAATTTCCCATGAACAGGTTTGCAATTAATGCTCCGTACATGGCAAATTTCAGATTCGTGGCGTGCAGGATCATTCCCAGGTCAAAACCGCTATTATCCAGAATCATCACTTCATGAATCATGGTAAGCTCAAGATGAGTTTTTGGATCATCGATTGGCATACGGCTGTTTTCAATCATCGTAATCATGATAAGGACAAATGTCGCCAGTACACCAAGTATGTAGGAAATGTAAGACCCGAAATGCAGCGAGACAAAGATTTCATGGAAGGAGGTATGTCCTGTAAGAAGCGCCAAGGAACCCATCAAAATAAAGAAGGCAGGTTCGGCAAACATAGAAAACAGGGCTTCACGACTGGCACCCATTCCTTCAAAACTGCTGCCTGTGTCCAACGCGGAAATAATTATGAAGAATTTTCCGACGCCCAAAACATAAGCAAAAAATACAAAATCCCCATCAAAAGATATGATCCCCTTATATTCGCCCAAAGGAATGATCATGATGGCCATGATAACGGAAGCAAGATAAACGCTCGGAGCTATCTGAAAAATGAAACTGGTTGTTTTGCTGTAGACGGCTCCTTTTTTCAACAAACGCAGTATGTCCTTAATCGGTTGAAGAATGCCGGGCCCTCTGCGGCCGGATGTGATACTTTTAGTCCGGATAATGATTCCGCTAAAGAAAAAGCTGGTCAGGATAATTAAAAGAAAACTGATCATTTTTTATAGCTTATTTAAAAACCCAATCAATGATTTTATATAATCGGCGAGAAAAGGGATTCCTAATACAAGGCTTATAAAAACGACTCCGTACAAGATATAAAACTGTAAATTCCCATTCTGTAAAAAAGTAAATCTGTTAATAAATCCTTTTAGCAGCTGCAAAGGGTAATCTATCAACAATTCTTCAACCTTGTCGTAAGGATACGTTTCCTGTATACCATCTGCTGGGAAAACCTCTTTTATTTCTTTTTTCTTTTTTCGGATCGAAAGAAGTGGTTCTGCAAGCTTTCGATATGCCCGCACAAATGAGCTGGCTGTGTACTGCATTTTTTCGTGGGAGCCATTGTATCCGCAGCCCCACGTCCCATTATATACTACGGGTTTATCTAGCATCAGTTTATTCCTGATAAGATAGATCAATCCCGCCAGTAAAAGGAGACCCGCCGCACTTAACCCAATCGTTGATAGTGCCTGCCCTGTCGATAGATCAGCCGATGAAAATTTGTTATCAGCGTTATGAATAAATAAAGCAACAGGTTTTGAGAGTGCATTAACAAAAACCTTAGGAAATAAACCTATTGATGTTATCAAGAGAACTACTGCGTACATAGGAACCAGCTTGCCAATGCCGGCCTCTTTTGGGATGTCATGAAAATGATGTCGGGGACTTCCAACGAAAACAAGGCCAAGCGCTTTCGTGAAACAAAAAAAAGCCAACCCGCCAATAAGAGCTAGGCCGAATATGCCGCAAACGAGCCAGGAAAGCAATGCTTTGTCGAAACTATGCAAGCCTGTAAGCATGCCATTATAAATGAGAAATTCAGAAACAAATCCATTGAAAGGAGGCAATCCGCAAATAGCAAGGGATGCGATTAAAAATAAAAAGGCAGTATGGGGCATTTGTTTTCCAATACCTCCCAATTTTTCTATATCCACGTTGTGAGTTGCCTGGTAGACATTACCCGCTCCATAAAACAAAAGGGATTTGAACAAAGAATGATTCAGTGTATGCAACATGGCACCTGCAAACCCGAGGAAGGCCAAAACACTATTTTCTTTTGCTATTCCAATACAGCCAAGACCGATGCCGACGCCTATAATTCCGATGTTTTCAATACTATGATAGGCAAGAAGTTTTTTCAGGTTGTGTTGAATGATGGCAAGCATTACCCCGTAGATTCCGGTGACCATAGAAATAAAAAGGATGACATAGCCGGTTAGAAGATAATCGGTCTTTATCAGTATCAACATTCTCAACATGCCGTAGATTCCGATTTTGATAATCACTCCGGACATCACGCCTGATACATGCGAGGGAGCCGCGGGATGTGCGTATGGTAACCATGTATGAAAGGGAACGAAGCCTGCCTTAATCGCAAATCCGATAAAGAAGCAACAGAATAGTGCGAAACCCGTCAGTAGTGACTTAGACGAGGAGAACGCCACGATTGCTTTGAAATCGTAGGAATTCGTTTCGAGAGCGATCCAGATAAAGCCCAGCATTAAGAACATTATACAAACATGCGACTGAATCAAAAAATTTATTCCCGCGTTTAGTGTATTCCTTTTTGAATGTTCAAAGATGATCAGTATGAATGATGACAAGGCCATTACTTCCCATGCAATAAGAAATACAATGGAATTTTGCAACGAGCAAATGCTAACGAGGCTTACGTGTAGAAGTATAAAACTGATGCAGTGAAGAGACAAATTTGCTTTCTGATTCCGGTAAGCCTTCATATACTGCAAACCGTAGAAAGCGCCGGTGAGGAACGTAAAATTGATAATGAGGATAAAAAAACCGGACAAAGCATCAATCCTCAGGGCTATTTTGCCCGTAGTTAGTGAGCCATTATAGATATATTCGAAATCTGCTCCTGTCAGGGGCCCAATCGCTAAAGTGCTGCTGAGACAGGCAATAGCAACAACAGATGATACAGCGATAATTCCCTTCCATTTCACATTTGCTAATGAGATCAGGATAATGGCTATAACTATAGCGAATAATATTCCTGTGATCATTCCCATTATATCAGGTTAAACATCGTTCCCAAAAACACCACGACAATAAACAAAACCCCATATAAAATATAGAGCTGAATTTTACCATTTTGTATAAACTGAAAATAATTCAGCGAATAGAGCAGCCGTCCAACGATCCAGTCAAAAATTCTGGAACTGAAAAAATCATTGTAATGTGATGAATATCTTCGCTGGGCCGGAAATATTTCGTTAGGCGTGATCTCTTTATATTTCTTCTTTTCAAGTACAACGAAGTTAAGCAGTTTGCCTAATGATTTTGAAAACGATTTACCGGTATATTGCATCTTTGATGAAGGTCTGCTATATCCACAACTCCAGGTTGGATCTTCCGTTATCGGCCTTTTATAAGTTAAGATTTTTCTGATGAAGTAAATTAGGATCGTCAACAGGATAAAAAGGATGGAAAATTTTCCAATGGTCGATATGTTATACGCCGATAAAGGAGGAATTGACAAACTCCCAGTTGTAAAGATCATTTTGGACACGATTTCATTTACTGCGGAAATGTAAAATCGTGGGAACATGCTTATCGAGAGCATGATAATTAAAATAAAATATTGTGGCAGGCGCATGCCCCATGCGACTTCCCGGGGCTGATGTTCTAAATGATTTCGGGGGATGCCAAGAAATATTGTTCCAAAGGCTTTTGTGAAACTGAGCATGGAAATTCCTCCGATCAGCACCAGCCCGGTCAATGAAAAAATCATCAGGGATATATAGGTTACCCCAAAGGATTTAATGCCAATCAGAATGCCGCTGTATAAAAGGAACTCTGATACAAACCCGTTGAATGGTGGCAATCCGCCGATTGCCAGTGCGCCTAACAAAAAGAGTAATGCTGTCTGCGGCATTTGTTTTATTAATCCGCCCAACTTTTCCATATCACGGGTATGCGTTTGTTGATATAGAGAGCCGGCCGTAAAGAAAAGGAGGGATTTAAAAAGCGAATGATTTAATGTGTGCAACAAGGCGCCGACAAAGCCAAATGCAATTAACAGATTATTCCCGTTCCCCATGCCTAATAAGCCAAGCCCGATGCCAATGCCAATAATGCCTATGTTTTCAATCGTGCAGTAAGCGAGCATTTTCTTATAATCCCTGTGCACAGCTGCATTAAGGATACCATAAAGTCCTGTCAACACCGAAAGGATAATTATAATTTCTCCAATAACGGTATAATCCCGCCTGAGAAAAAAAGCAACCCGCAATATTCCGTAGATACCCAGCTTAACGATGACTCCCGACATAACTGCGGAGATATGCGAGGGCGCCGCAGGGTGAGCTTGTGGGAGCCATGAATGCAAAGGAATAAATCCCGCTTTAATACCAAACCCGGTAAAAAATAAGAGAAACAACAACGTATTTGGATTTACCGAAAAGAATTTTTCAATGGCAATGAACTCAAATGAGCCCACTGAAAAATACAACCAGACAAAGGCAGCGGTAAGAAAGAGCACCCCGATATGCATCTGTATGAAATAATTTATTCCAGCCCGGAGGGTTGTTTTGTTCTTATGCTCAAAGATGACCAACAGAAAGGAAGAAATAGACATCAGCTCCCATACAATAAGAAAAGCCAATCCATTTTGCACCGTACAAACCCAAAGCATGGAGGCCTGGAAAAGTAAAAATAATCTCCAATGCAGGCAAAGATTTGTCGTTTGCTCATCATATTGACGCATGTATCCAATACCGTAAAAGGCCCCGTTAATACAGGTTAAGTTTACAATAAGGATAAACCACGCTGACAAGCTGTCGATGTGAATTGAGATATTCCCAAAGACAGGGGTATTATTTATTAAAATTTCAATGGAACTTCCAGTTAGAGCTTTGATCGCGAAAACGGAGGTGACTGTTCCTGTAAGAAGTACAAAGACAAGATTGGCCTTTGCGCGGATGAAATGGGGAATAAGCGAAAAGGAGACAATACCTGCAAGCGGTAATAGAAATGCTGAAAAGACTAACAAAGATTCTGTCATAGATATGGTCTATCCTTTATATTCCAACTCTTGTTGTTTCTCTGGCGATCTTCAACAGGTACCTTATTAAAGTTTTCGTGCTCAGTCCCCTTCTTTAACCAGCTTGCTTTTGAGGTTTTTGAGATGCCCAATTTGAATTATAGCGAACAAAAAAAGATAACCATATTGCCCTTGATAAACGCATCAAATAGGGCTGCAACACAATCAATAAAACAGCATTAAAACCCATCCACCAAAAGAAACGATTATCATTCAAGGAAACCCCAATGGTGGCCCACCATGCGACAAGTGAACCAACAGAAAGGGCCACAGCAAGTACATAACTTACGTAACCTGTCCCATAATAAAACCCGACTTCTATTTCCATCGGTTGTTCACAAACGGGACACCTTTCATTCATTTTCATGAAACTCTTTAATTTGTAGGAGCTTTTGTCTTGAAACATATTACCGGTTCGGCAACGGGAACATTTGTGATTAACGACACCCCACAAGTATCCATGTTCCTTTTTACGTCTTAACTTGCTCATCTTTGACATTATTTTATTTACCAATTTTTAAAAAATTACCGAATGGTATCGTAGACCCTTCATATTCTTGAATATCATGTCAAACTCGCCCGGAGCCAAGGTCAATTGTCACTAATCTATTCTTCTTTTACATTTATACCTTTATCCAGAACTTCAGAAGGTTATCAAATTCGGAGGCCTCTGAACGATAACACGGCGGTATTTCATCCTCGAGACTATGAAAAGTTGCGATTTTTGTTCCCTCGGGTTTTTGCTCTAATTGTTTATACAAATAGCGGTTGTAGTAATTGTATAATTCGGCTGTATATAGGATGCTGTTATCTATTCTAGCCGCACCCACCAAATTTTCGTAGAATGAATTGTAAAAATAGAAATGGTCATAATTCCTGAAATCCAACATGGTAAAATTTCCATGAAGAAAAGCAACGTTTTCAAAAAGTAGTCTTTCTCTTGCAGTCTGTGCATAGCTCACTAAACTTTTTCTTTGTTCAACCCCATAATAAAATGCTCTTGGCTTGTAGTATGCGGCGGCGAGGCAAAATTTACCTACGCCACTACCGATGTCCAATATTTTTACATTTGAGTCAGCAGCTAGGTAGTTAGCAGCTTTTCTTGCAATATTTAAAGGAGTCCAGTGGAGGGATGCCATGGACTGGATGGGTAACGGGTAGAGCTTGTCAAACTGTTCGTTTGAACTAAACCAGTTCTCTCTGTCAATTTTCCTTTCAAGCAGGGGCATGGTATAATTAAATAATGGATTCTTATGTTGCGGCTTTGCTCTTGCCGTTCATTTGGTACTGCTTCGGAGGTAGCAAATCTGTTCGTTCATGTGGCATCGATGGGGCAATTAAAATGATCCAGCCACTGCTCTCCGCACAATCAAGTAAAATATTAGGGTTTCCGCTCATTAATTTTTCATTTACCTCGAGAATCTTTCCGTCGACTGGCATGTGAGCTGAAACCTCGACATCTTTATATTTTAATATTGCGATTATCTCACCTTTTTTCCTAAAGCCGGATGGTCCGCTGAACCTTATTTTTTGGATCTGCTTAAACCCTGCAAGCTTTTGCCTGCAAATGCCTGCAAAGGCTACTGAGCCGTGGAAGTCGATCCAGTCATCGTCCTTTGTATAATAAAGGTCTTTCCTGGCTGATTGTGATGATTTCATGCTGCAAAATTATTTACATGTTTATCATGTAGTGGTAAACCTTATCACACCAAAAATTGAGTTTTATCAATTTTTAAACGGTAATTTTGTTGCTAATGAGCCTGAAAGATATTTTTCCGATAGATAAATGGGAGTTTAAAACTGAATCGATCCTGGGCGATTTGCCTTCTGATGAATACGAATTACTGACAAAGAATAGAACTGAGCAGTCATACAAAAAAGGAGAAATTGTTTTTAGAGAGGGCTTTTACCCGACTGGGATTTTTTATGTTATCAATGGTAAAGTCAAAAAGTACAAGGTCGATAAAGGAGGAAGAGAGCAGATTATTTATGTAGCGAATAGCGGAGAGTTGGTTGGCTATCATGCAATACTCGCGGAAGATAGATATCCCGACTCTGCCTCCACCCTTGAGCACAGCACCATTGCATTTATTCCAAAGGAGGATTTTTTGATGGTATTGCAACATTCGTCCGTTTTGAATAATCGCCTGTTAAAAACCTTAAGCCATGAATTTTCCGTTCTGGCAAATAGCCTGACGTTATTTGCACAGAAATCGGTTCGCGAGAGATTAGCCCTTCAATTGATTGTAATGCGGGAAAAGTATAAGTCAAATGTTAAGCCTGGAGTACCGATTGAAATAAATATGAGCCGTGATGACCTGGCAAGCCTTGTGGGGACAGCAAGGGAAAACGTAGTGAGAGTTTTAACCGAGTTCAAAGAAGGCCAAATTTTAGAAACAAATGGACGCAAGATCATTGTGCTTGATGTCAAAAAGTTAATATCAATCGCAAATTATAAATGAGACAGCGAAATCCATTCTCCATCTCTACCGGGATTTCTTCTATCTTGAAGTAACACTTATCTCAGCTTCGGTGCTGGAACTCGCAGTTACTGCTGATTCAATCATGATATCCTGTATCTCGTTTATTTCATCTTTCACGAACTAAGTTAAGAGGCAGCACATCTTATGTAAGAAGTGAACGCCCAATCGCTGGGGTCGTTACCGACACCGTAATCACTATCGTAATTGGATCACCCGAATCAGTGATCAGCATTTCACCACTGCTTGTCGGAGGG
>DASYSW010000629.1:0-6197 GCA_036002905.1 Chitinophagaceae bacterium | reverse complement strand
AGTAAATTAAATGCAGATACTCTATTTGATCGGAGCTGATTAGTTTTGTTATTGTCTTTACATACTCATCATGTTTACCATCCTCGAGAGGAATAAAGGCGGAAGTTAGAAAACCATTGTCCCTACTTAATATACCCGTTTCAAAAACTTTTATGGGCCAGCCCGCATAAAAATAGTTGACCTCATACCTTGATGAATCATTATTAAAAGTCACCAGGATCATCATGAATCTCGTCTTCTGTGTGCTATCATTTTGAAGTTCCGGGTTCCATTGCTGGTAGCGACCGTCAAGCGCCCACGATACCTGGTATGGTCCGGATTCAGTACTTGTTCTTCCGTCTCTTAGGTGAAAAGTTGTTTGTGCTTTCCAGGTGCCGACAAAATCCTGGAACTTTTTCATAATGCACCTTTATTATCTCGCCCGCAGTCTGCGCATCGGCGACGTCAGAGAAAGTGGATCCCACCACGATAAAGACCAAAAGCTTGAGCATATCTGATTGGTATTAAACCGAAAGCTATCATTAGCCAGGCAAAAGCATTTGTTCAAAACTGCTATTCGTCTAAAGATTCGTTAATGAAGATGCGACATCTTCAAGGACTCTATGCTTCTCAGTGTTCCCCGTATTTCTGTGGTAATCGTTCGACAACCCTTCGACAGGCTCAGGATGACAAACCACGGAGGCATAGAGAGCACAGAGATGCACGGAGCTTATACCTTACGTTCAGGCAAATAAAAATAGCCCCGCCTATATGGGTGGGGCTATATCCAAACCGTCCTCTTAGAAATTAGACTTTAATTTTTCGCTACATCAAATTTTCTAAAGATGGATTTTACGGCGCTATTAATTTCTTTACTTGTAAGATTGCGGCTGTTCACCTCATCGGTTGTCCATCCCTGCCAAACAACTTTGTCGGTTTGTGCATCTGTAACGGAAATCGTGACCGTACCTTCCCTGACGGGAACAGCATAATCATCATACCCCATAAACTGAGAGGGATAATAGACGTTGTAGAAGCGGCGTGCAAAAGGGTTATAAAATGTACGTACAAACGGCTGGCTATACACCGCATCGCTTTGCCTGCGTGAGCTTCTTTCAACCAACACATCATAACTTATTAAAACATCAGGCCTCCGATTGTCCATTCGCCATCCTTGCTTGTCAAGCGCATTTGTAACCGCTGCTTTAAACTTTTGCTCCATAAGGTCATTGCTTTTATCCCGGTCTTTTTTGTCAGGACCATTCTTATCAACCCAGGCAAATGTTTTGTATTTGCTGAAGTCCACTGTATCATCCTTTTCAATGTGCACGGGAGCCGAACAACCAACGATCATTAACATCGTTACCGCAATACTTCCAAATAATTTCCAATTTGTGGCTTTCATAAGTGCGTTTTTATTGTGATCAATTAATGTCACCCTATTAAACGCCAAAAATGATGCGAGGCTTATTAAAGCATTGTGAAAGTTTGGCCGGGAGCGGCTTCCGGGCCAAATGGAAGTGGCAGAGTTTATAAAAAATTCTTATTTCTTTATTGAACCAAACGGACGCTCGATTGTATTGTCATGGCAGTCCAACCTCAAAATGTCTCTCCGGGATTTGTACATCTAAAAAGCCTTTTTTTAGCAATCGCTGTTGGAAATCCTGCTGAACATTGTAATCCCCATGGACAAGAAATAAGGTTTTCACCTGCCTGGGATCCTGGCAGGCCAACCATTGGCTCAGATCTTCATAATCTCCGTGCGCACTCATGCTGCGTATCGAACCAATTTCTGCGTGTACTTCATGCCTCACTCCAAATATGCCTACTTCTTTTGCGCCTGCCAGTAGTCTTCCACCCAATGAATCCGGTTCGCAATAGCCAGTCATTAAAATGGAATTGTGACTATTCTCGATGCAGTTCCGGATGTGATGTTTTACTCTGCCTGCCTCGGCCATACCGCTTGCAGAGATGATTACGCAAGGTTCACTTCTGAAGTTGAGAAGTTTGGATTGATCCACCGTTTTTAAATATCTCAAACCCTTAAACATAAACGGATCATTGTCCGTTTCTAAAACCTTTTGAATGGTTTTATTAAAGTACCGCGGATATTTTTTTACGAGGTCAGTTGCCTGGATGCTAAGCGGGCTATCTAAAAAATAATCAAGGTCCGGTAACCTGTGTTCGATCTCCAGCTGATTCAGAACGTATAGAATTTCCTGTGTCCTTCCGACGCTGAATGCAGGAATGATCAATTTTCCTTGCTTTTGAATACAGGTTCTTTCTATCCATTGCAGCAGCATGTCAGGCGTAGTGATATTCAGATCATGTAAACTGTTTCCATATGTTGATTCAAGCAAGATGTATTCTGCCTGCGAAAACACTTCAGGAGATTTTAAGATCAAATCGCGGTAGCGACCTACATCGCCGCTGAATGTGATGCGACGTTCTTTGCCATCTTCATTTATCTTTAAATGGACACAAGCACTGCCGATGATGTGACCTGCATCGGTGAACATGGCCTGTACTCCATCTGTCACATCAAACCAGGTTCCATATTCAACGGATACAAAATGATCAAAAGCTTTTTCCGCGTCTTCATGGGTGTATAATGGTCGCAAGTAGGGTTGACCATTCGCGGCTCTCCGTTTATTTTCATACTTCACATCGTCTTCCTGTATCTCTGCAGAATCAACCAATAAAATTTTTGTCAGCTCATTTGTAGCCGGGGTACAAAATATTTGTCCTGAGAAACCCTCTTTCACCAGTTTGGGAATAAGGCCGCAATGGTCGATGTGCGCATGCGACAAGACCATCACGTCAACTGAACCTGCGTCAAAACCAAACTCACGATTTAACGCATCTGTTTCTTTTCCCATTCCCTGGAACATACCGCAATCGAGTAAAATTCTTTTGCCGGATTTGAGTGTCACCAGGTGTTTAGAACCGGTTACTGTTCTTGCTGCGCCGTGAAATGCGATTTTCATGAGGCCCCTCCCCCCTCCCCAACGGGAGGACTTTTTTTATTTTTTAATTTATGCTTTTTACGTTAACTACCAGATCATAGCAAATTCTGTAACGTCCGCCCCAACACTCACGACTCACTTCTCACGTTTCACTTTTCCCCTTTCACTTTAAACGACCATGTTATAAAAAATTCAGCAACGATCAATCCTTCAGCATTCTTTCCGATCGATCGCGCTCTGAATGTTTTTGCTTCGCGTCTTTCAATTGCCTGTTCGACTATTTCTTTTATCATCAAACCCTCTTCACAAGTGAAAATTGTTTTACCTGTAGCCTTTTTAAAATATTCTGCTTCCGTCCTTACAACAAGCATTGATACTGGTGGTTTTCGTTCGTGTAAATGTACAAGACACAATGCACCTGTGCTCATCTCGGCTGCCATGCTCAGGCAAGCAAAATATGTGGAGCGAAAGGGATTTTTTGTAAACCATTTATAGGGAACAGATACCCGGCAAACAGTTTCATCGAGATCTTTTATTCTCAAGCCCGCGAAATATGCATTCGGTAAACGTGAAAGTAAGAACATCCTGAATTTGAAAGGATGTTTTAGCGACTTAATAAATGCTGCAGTGGTTTGACCCATAATTGCATTATTCAATCAAAAATAGTGAGGCTTTGCGAATTTGCGGGAATTGTGATGGGATTATATCCCGCAGTCTAACCCTGAGCGGCTTGCCTTATTTACTACATAGACACATAGGTCACAGTAGGAACCACATAGAACCTATGTGTAGCTGTGTTCCTATGTGCCATCCTGAATTAATCGGGACAAGTTGTGGTGAAATTCCTTTTCGAAAAGCAATTGCGTAAAGATCAAACGGAAAGAACCTGTTTTTTTAGCAAGTCATCAAACTCCTCTCTTTTCCTGATCAAAACGGCCTTTCCATCTTTCACCATTACTTCCGCTGGCTTATACCGTGAGTTGTAGTTTGATGACATTTCAAAACCATAAGCGCCGGCATTGTAAAAAACAAGGTAATCTCCTTCTCTCACTTCGTGTAAAAGACGATCGGAAGCAAATGTGTCAGTCTCGCAGATGTAGCCTGTCACATTATAAGATTTCTCCTGCGCATCGGGGTTTGAAATATTGACGATATGATGATAAGCATCATACATCATGGGACGTATCAAATGATTCAAGCCGCTGTCCACCCCAACAAACACCTGGTGATTGTTGTCCTTCACGACATTTACCTGGGTTATTAAATAACCACATTCACTTACTAAATACTTTCCGGGTTCAAACCACAACTGATATTTTTTTCCCGAAAGATGTGAGTCAAGAAATTTTTTGAGCTTTTTTGCGATCAGCCCAATATCGGTCTCTTCATCATCGGGTTCATAGGGCACTTTGAAACCACCACCAAGGTCAATGATCTCCAGGTCAGGAAAATGAGGCACAAGTTCTGTTAACACTTTTATGCCTTGTACAAATACATCAGCATCTTTAATGTCGCTGCCGGTGTGTATGTGTAAGGTTTGAATTTTGATGTTGTGTTTATCTACCACAGTTAGCAATTCATCGAGCAGGTCTACAGGTATTCCGAATTTACTTTTTTCATGACCGGTTGAGATCTTAAGATTGCCACCCGCGAGAATATTAGGTCGTATTCTTACGCCGACAGGGTAAGTGCTTCCAAATTTCCTTCCGAATTTTTCAAGATTGGAAATGCTGTCAATGTTGATGTGTACGCGACTGGTTGCTGCTTCTTCGATCTCTTCGAAGGAAATTCCATTGGAGGTGTATAGAATTTTTTCGGGTGGGACACCCGCATGCAGGGCCAGCTTTACTTCATTCACGCTGCTGCAATCAATGCCGCCACCGATGGAATCGATGTACTTGAGGATATTAATATTGGTAAGTGCCTTGCAGGCGTAGAAAAATTTTGTATCAATGACGGAGAATGCAGAAACCAGCTTATCATATTGCTCCTTTATCTTTTCAGCATGATAGACATAAACAGGCGTTCCAAATTCCTTTGCGATATCAATTAATTGCTGACGACTTAAACTTTCTGACATAGGGTGCGAAGATATTGAAGAAAAAAACATCAGTTCTTTGGGGTCTCTTTCGGACATTTTGTTTTTTGTGGCCATACTTTAGTGAAAAAGTTCTGCGATAAAAATTAACCACGGGCACAGAGATCACAGAGGTGCACCGAGAATAGGTTCAACGCCTCTGTGTTTCTTCGTTACTCTGTGTCTCTGTGGTAAGGTTAACCACGGACGCATAGAGATCACAGAGGTACACGGAGAATAACTCTGTGTTACTCCATGTCCTCTGTGTCTCCGTGGTAAAAAACGAACAAAGGGATGATAACCCAAAATTGTTAATGAAATAAGCTATAGAATCATCGGCTGTGCTATTGAAGTACATAAGCATTTAGGCCCTGGGCTACTGGAATCAATTTATCACAATTGCATGATCGATGAACTCGTGAGAAATGACTTGACAATCCAATCACACGTCGCAGTTCCCATTAACTATAAGGGCCGTGAATTAGCTGAACCTTTCAGACTGGACCTGCTTGTTGAAGATTTAATAGTTGTTGAACTAAAAGCGGTAGAAACAATGCACCCCGTGTATTCCGCTCAATTACTCTCCTATTTAAAGCTAGCGGACAAGCCAAAGGGACTACTGATAAATTTTCATGTTCAAAATATCTCTCAAGGAATAATCTCAATGGTCACCGAATTGTTCAGGGATTATCCAAAGTAGACTCTGTGTTTCTCAGTGCACTTTGTGCCTCTGTGGTAAAAAAATAACCATGGAGTCACGGAGATCACAGAGGATCACGGAGGTTCTCTGTGTTTCTCAGTGCACTCTGTGCCTCCGTGGTGAAAAATTTCCACTGAGTCGCGGAGATCACAGAGGATCACGGAGGTTCTTTGTTTCTCTCGTGCACTCCCTGCCTACCGACAGGCAGGCGTGTCTCTGTAGTAAAGAAATTTAACCACGGAGACATAGAGGTCACGGAGATACACGGAGATTAATTTTCTTCTTCGGGAGTTTCGTCGTCATTTACGATCAGCTCACCATTTTCACCAACGATAAATGCAGAGCTTTCGCCTGCTGGTGTTTCGTTCGAGGATTCTGTGTTTTGTTCAGGCGGTTGTGTTTGTTCTATGTATGTTGGCAACACTAATTGTTCAGCCAGTACTTCGCGGATGCGGGGAAGATCTTCGGCAGAGTT
>DASYSW010000628.1:0-9181 GCA_036002905.1 Chitinophagaceae bacterium | reverse complement strand
CAGCCATCCAATCTCTCCGCAGCGTATATTACAACAACGTCATTTGTGTTTTCATGGTCCCCAGCGAGTGACAATATTGGCGTAACAGGCTATGACGTTTACAGAAATGGAGTTAAGATAAATGGCTCAAATATCATCGGCACAAGCTATAGCGTAACCGGTCTCTCTCCAAATACAACTTATTCAATGACAGTCACAGCAAAGGATGCTGCAAATAACCAAACATCAAGCAATCCTATGAGCGTGGCCACGTTAACTACCACTTCACCAGCGGAATCCTTTTCTGTTCGTAGTGTAATTGACAAACAACGGATGCCTCATGACCTTGTATATGGGCCTGATAGTAATATTTGGTATACGGAACGGTTTGCCGGTAAGGTCAGTTTTGTTGATCCGTCTACTGGTGTCAAAACAACTGTGCTGACGCTCGGATCTAAAATGGTTCTTGTAAGTGGACAGGATGGGTTGATGGGTCTCGCGCTCCATCCCAACTTTTTGACAGGAAGCCCCTTTGTATATATTTCTTACACCTATCAATCACTTAGCAGTACGGTGAGAAAGACAAGAATCGAGCGGTACACTTATAATTTTTCGACGAAGTTGCTTGAGCAGCCGGTTACAGTATTGGAAAATATTCCGGGCAGCAACGATCATAACTCAGCACGAATTGCAATCGGGCCTGATCTAAAACTGTATTATTCTGTAGGTGATATGGGTGCGGGTCAGTTCGACAATACTTCACGGACGAACAATGCTCAGAACCTTACCATTTATGAAGGCAAGATACTACGACTGAACACGGAGGCTGTAAATGGTTCATGGATACCGCAAGACAATCCATTCACCAACGGCGGACAACCGACAGCTGTCTATACGTTTGGACATCGCAATCCACAGGGTCTTGTATGGGGAAATGTAAATGGCAGTAATATTCTATACAGCAGTGAACACGGCCCTTTCAGTGACGATGAAATAAATATCATAGAAGTCGGCCGTAACTATGGATGGCCCCAGGTTGCCGGCTACTGTGACGGTAATTATAATGGGAAAGTAATTGGGGGATTTACCGTGGTTGATGAACAAGCCAATTGTGCTGCATTAAATGCAAAAGAACCACTGCGCTCGATATTTCCGTCGGCAAATCCTCCCTCTGATGGTGATAACATGACCTGGCCTTCGGTGGCTCCCTCGGGCACGGATTTTTATGGAAGCACGGCAATTCCCGGATGGCAGAATTCATTATTGATAGCCAGTCTGAAGAAAGGCGTCATCATAAGGTATAAGTTGAGTAATGATGGGCAAACTATCATCTCGGATACAATCAACTATTTCCGGGGAATGGGGCGTTTCAGAGATGTTGTTGTTTCGCCGGATGGTTTGAAGATCTACGTCGCGTGTGATTCCAGTGGCTCGACTTCGGGGCCGACAGGCAATGTAACTACCACGCCGGCTAATCCAGGAAGCATATTGGAATTTACTTATCAGCCGCAGAACATAACAAAAGCCTTAAATCAGCAACTGAGAGAAAGTGCCATAAAGGATGATTTACATGATAAGGCCATTGATATTTATCCTAACCCCGCACGCAATTACATTGTTGTTTATAATTATGATCTCTCTTCCAGTCACATATTCTTATACGACGTAAGCGGAAAACTCGTACTGAGCAGGCAAAGCAGGGACCTTGCAACCAGGTTAGATGTAAGTAAATTGGTGAATGGAATATACGTCTTGACCGTTAGGGGAGC
Source organism: Chitinophagaceae bacterium (assembly GCA_036002905.1). Lineage (GTDB taxonomy): Bacteria > Bacteroidota > Bacteroidia > Chitinophagales > Chitinophagaceae > VBAU01. Next base: position 7,433 of record DASYSW010000628.1, on the reverse strand, counting down.
CGATGGCAAGATCAGGAGAAATGAAAAGATGGTTATTGCAAGATAGTGTGCGATGGGAGTAATTGTCAAATTTTTTCGACAAACTGGCCGCATATAGCGGTCAGTTTTTTTATCGGTCATGCTCTTTGCTATTTTCCACTTCTCATCTTCTTATAACAATTGATCAAATTATTAGTGGAACTATCATGAGAGTCCACCTGGTTATCGTCTTGAAGTTCCGGTAATATTTTATTCGCCAATTGTTTTCCCAATTCAACACCGTATTGATCAAAGCTGAAAATGTTCCAGATCACTCCCTGGACGAAAATTTTGTGTTCATACAGGGCGATCAATTCTCCCAGCGTGAAAGGAGTGATCTTTTTGATGAGAATTGAATTGGTTGGTCTGTTGCCCGAAAAAACTTTAAAAGGTAAAAGCTTTGCGATTTCTTCAGCAGTTGATCCGGCTTCCTCCAATTCCTTTTGTGCTTCTTCATCCGTTTTTCCATTCATCAATGCTTCTGTTTGAGCGAAGAAATTTGAGATCAATTTCAGGTGATGATCACCGATAGGGTTATGGCTAATGGCCGGCACAATAAAATCACAAGGAATTAAGAGAGTGCCCTGGTGAATAAGCTGGTAAAAAGCGTGCTGCCCATTTGTTCCCGGCTCTCCCCAGATAATTGGGCCGGTCGAATAATTCACGGGTTCGCCATTTCTGTCAACACTTTTTCCATTGCTCTCCATGTCGCCCTGCTGAAAATATGCGGCAAAGCGATGCATGTATTGATCGTACGGAAGAATGGCTTCTGTTTGTGATCCAAAAAAATTGGTGTACCAAAGCCCCACGAGCGCCATGAGCACCGAAATGTTTTTTTCAAAGGGAGTTGTTCTGAAATATTTGTCTGTTTCATGACCGCCCTTCAAAAGTTGTTCAAAATTTTTATAACCAATGGTAAGAGCAATAGATAAACCGATAGCGCTCCACAATGAATAGCGACCACCGACCCAGTCCCAGAACTCGAACATGTTTTTCTTGTCAATTCCGAATTTTACCACCTCTTTTTCGTTTGTAGAAAGAGCGGCAAAATGCTTGGCTACATGTTTTTCATCTTTCGCTTTTTTCAAAAACCATTCTCTTGCGCTATGCGCATTGGTCATCGTTTCCTGTGTAGTGAAGGTTTTTGACGCCACCAGGAAAAGAGTTCTTTCTGGTTTTACTTTTTTCAGCGTTTCGACGATATGTGTTCCATCCACGTTGGATACAAAATAAGTTTGAATGTCTTCTAACCAGTATGGCTTCAATGCCTCGGTTACCATCAGCGGGCCGAGGTCACTACCACCAATCCCTATGTTCACTATGTATCTTATTTTTTTGCCGGAATATCCTCTCCATTCGCCACTGTGTATTTTTTCGCAAAAGCTTTTCATCTGCCTGAGAACTTTCTTTACCTGGGGCATTACATCTTTCCCTTCGGAATACATAGGCTCTTTCGAGAAATTTCTCAGCGCTACATGTAGTACCGATCGATTTTCTGTCTCATTGATCTTGTCTCCGTTGAACATCGCTTCAATGGCTTCCCTTACCTTACATTCTTCTGCCAACTTCAATAACAAGCCGACCGTTTTGTCATTGATCCTGTTCTTGGAGTAGTCAAAAACGATATCGTCAATGTTCGTCGAAAACTTCGAAAAGCGATCCGCGTCTTCCCGGAACATGTTTTTCATGTTTAGATCCTTCATTTCTTCATAATGCTCTTTTAATTGTCTCCAGGAATCGGTTTCAGTGGGGTTTATTTTGGGAAACATGGGAATTCATTTATTTGTTGATTTCAAAATTTCGCGCAACGGCGCGACAAGCGCAACCAATCTTGCAAGCTTTTGTCTTTGCGTAAAAGTAGTACTACATTTTGTCTATAGTTTCAATTGTCTTTCCTACCATTTCCTCTGTAATATCCAAATGCACAACGAATCTTACACGGTTAGGCGTGATAGCATAGGCTATAATATTTTTTCCCTTCATTTTCTCAACAAAGACCGGTGCGCTCATTGAATTATCAAGTTCAATAATGATAATATTCGTTTCAACGGGTAATAATAGTTTCACAAAACTCTTTTTCTGCAATGCACAACCGATTAGTTTTGCGCGAACGTGATCTTCCTTCAAGCGCTCTATATGGTTTTGTAATGCATAAATGCCTGCGGCTGCAAGAAACCCGGCCTGGCGCATACCACCGCCAAAGACTTTTCGCACTCTTCTGGCTTTTTTTATAAAATCTTTTTTTCCGAGCAGCAAACTGCCCACAGGACAGCCAAGGCTTTTGCTCAGGCAAATTGAAATGCTGTCAAAAACCTCTCCGTATTGTTTTGGCGTCTCCTTTTTTTCAACCAGGGCATTAAATAACCTTGCTCCGTCCAAATGAAATTTCAAATTATTTTCTGTGCAGATTTTTCGGATGTTTTTTAATTCTCCAAAATCATAGCAGCTGCCACCGCCACGGTTGGACGTATTTTCTACGCAAACCAAACTTGTGTGTGCTTTGTGATTGTCATCTGGGTTAATGGAAAGTTTTACCTGTTCGGCTGATATTCTCCCCCTATCGCCCGTCAAAAGTTTTACCGATGAGCCTGAATTAAAGGCAACACCACCGGCTTCATATTGATATACATGTGCGCTTTCATCACATATCACTTCATCACCCGGCTGGGTATGACATTTAATAGCAATTTGGTTGGTCATCGTTCCGGAGGGGCAGAAAAGGGACGCCTCCATACCGAACATACTTGCTGCCAATGCCTCCAGCTCATTGATGGAGGGATCTTCACCAAAAACATCATCGCCGACCGGTGCAGTCATCATGGCTTCCATCATACCTTTCGTTGGTTTCGTAACCGTGTCGGACCTGTAGTCAATTAACATAACCAAATTTGGCTGCAATTTAATCGTTCACTCCTTAAATCGGGTACTTTGCGAAGTACATTCTTGTTTCCTCCGCTCTTTGTTTAACTTGGTTGGCATGAATCTGTCGCAATTTGAATTTTTGGTCATTTTGGTTCTGTTTTCCACAGTTATGCTTCTGGCGAGCATGTACTTGCTTGCCAAATTCAACCGCCTCTTTAAACGTAGCATTAAAAGTGAATTCCTTCGAAGCAACCTTGTGGTGTGGATGATCGCAATTTGCATTATCACGGCTCTTGCACCTACAACACCGGACTTTTATACCGCCTTCACAAGGAATAATGTGAAGATTCTTTATCCTTTCCTATGCCTGGCTGCCACGGTGGATTCAATTTTTATTTTCAATATTTCATGGCTGGTTGTCAAGTATCTTAATCGCAAAAAACTGTCCTTTAAGAAAAGAATGGCTGTTATTCTTTTTACGATTATTGTTTGTTGTATGCTTGCGAGCGTGCCATTAAATTATCTGGGGAACAAATATTTAGGCGAGGGGGGCGCTTCTTTCAAAAACTTGCACGTTTCCATGCTATTTTACTTTTACACAGGTTGCATGATCGGGCTAGTGTATGTAACGATGAGTTATGTTGATCTCGAGCGGAAGCGAAAATTAAATGAAAAAGAGTTGGAGGTTTCGAGATTACAGGAATTGAAGACAAAGGCCGAATTGGATGCATTGCATTCAAAGATCAACCCACATTTTTTGTACAACGCTTTAAATTCAATAGCTGATCTCGCTATAACAGATGGCAAGCGTGCCAGGAAAATGACAATTGCTCTCGCGGACCTTTTCAGGTACAGCATAAACTACAGCGACCACAATTATTCAACAATCAAGGAAGAGGTAGAAATGACCGAAGTATACCTCGAAATTGAAAAGATAAGATTCGAAGATCAATTGACTTACTCAATAGAGTTGGACCAAGGTGTGAGTCATTACCTGGTTCCACGCTTCTTGTTGCAGCCGGTTGTTGAAAATGCGGTGAAGCATGGATTAAAAACTACCGGCAAAATGACGGAAATAAAAATCAGGGTGAATAATGGAAGCGATGGCCTGGGGATCATCGTTGCAGACAATGGACCTGCTTTTCCTGATGAATTGATTCCGGGTTATGGAGTTAAAAGTATGTATGACAAACTGGACCTGTTATTCCCCGGCAACTATGAGATACATTTCACGAATCAACCAGAGAAGAGAGTTACTATGAACATTCACAAACTGATGAAAAATGAGCCAGCTATTTAAAACCATTGTGATCGATGACGAACCTGCAGCAAGAAGACTCATAAAAAATCTTTTGCAGGAGCATTCGGATGTCGTGGAAATTATCGGCGAAGCCAGTAATGGCCGGGAAGCCCTTGAAAAAATAGAAAAATTAAGACCTGACCTTATCTTTCTCGACATACAAATGCCCGACCTGACAGGATTTGAGGTGATAGACCAATTGAATGAAAAGCCGAATATAATTTTCACAACCGCTTATGAGCAATATGCCATTAAAGCGTTCGAAACCTTTTCGATCGATTATCTTCTTAAACCGATAAAGGAAGAAAGACTTGCGCAAAGCATACAGAAACTTAAAAAGTTTGGCCGGTTTAACCAATCGATTGATGTAAATGGATTGCAGGAGATCATTCGCCAATTCCAGGCACCCAAAAAGGCGACCGCCCTCCCTATTAAAACAGGAGACCGGATCAATCTGATCCGCTTTGAAAATATCGCTTATCTGGAGGCACAGGATAAATATGTATGCGTCTTCACAGTCGAGGGGCAGAAATATTTGACTGATCAATCTCTCACTGTCCTGGCCGAAAAATTACCTCCGGTTTTTTGCCGGATTCACCGGTCTTACATTATTAATAAGGAAAAGATCCGGGAAATGCATCGCCACTTTAGCGGGCGGTACTTATTTATTATGGACGACAAGGCTTCAACCCGTCTCACCTCGGGCCGTACTTACCAGGACGTTTTCCGCTCCGAATTTGGACTTTAAGTTTTAGTTACCGGTTCCACCGTTGCCGGTTTTCCCTGAACGATAAACATTCTTCTTTCAAGCTACCGAAACAAGAAACACTGACGGCAACTGATTCCCACCAATCATCATCAAATATTACCGTTCGGTATAAAACAATGTTCTATGTAATACACAGTACCTATCTTTGGCCTGTAATTAACAACGGATAGTACTTAACATGTTGAAAATGAGACAGAGATTTCTTTTTATTCTGATAACTATCATTTTTCTTTTGTTCAGGATCTGCGTAAATGCCCAGACTGCGCCCCGGACCATCAAAGATCTGTATGCTGAACTTAAATATATGGATAGCGCTGTTTTTGCCAATGTTTACACGTGCAATGCGGAAAAGAATGAAACTTTCTTTACTGACGACATTGAGTTTTATCATGATAAAGGCGGTGTCACCAAATCAAGAAAGACTTTAATAGGGCAACTCAGAAACAATTTTTGCGGCGAAGGAAAGATCAGGTTGAGGAGGGAGCTCATTAAAGGGAGCATGCAGGTGTACCCTATAAATAATTACGGTGCGGTGCAATTAGGTGATCACCGTTTTTATGTCACAGAAAACGGAAAAGAAGTGTTGAGCGGGGTTGCGAAGTTTATCCATGTCTGGAAATATGAGAACGGTGAATGGAAAATATCAAGGGTATTCAGCTTTGACCATAATGCACCTGATGCAAAAACCACTGCTATTTCCGGTGAACTGTATCAAACCATCGCCTCGAAGGACAGTGAATTGTTCGGCGCTTTCAACGCACATGATATCGGGCAGCTAAAAGAATTCTTTACGGAGGATCTTGAGTTTTACCACGACAAGAGCGGATTAACCAACTATGCTCAAACGAGCGAGTGCTTCAAAAAAATGTTTGACCAGGACCATGGCATCAAAAGAGAGCTCATCCAAAGCGGCCTGGAAGTTTATCCAATTAAAGATTACGGCGCAATAGAGATTGGTGAGCATCGATTCTGTCATTTTGAAAACGGGAAAAATGATTGTGGCATATTCCCCTTTATCATTCTTTGGCAAAACCAGGATGGTAAGTGGAAAGTTTCACGGGTAATTAGTTTGACCATTAAACCTTATTCCTGATATGGCTATTAACCCCTATTGGTTAACCATAAAAATAATTTTAAAAATAATTTATCAAATCTGTAACTGACTTTATTGACTGGTCGTCTCAGGTACAGGCCATAAAAGAAAAAATGTATGAGAAAGTTTTATGTTTTGCTTTTTTTGTTGTTCCTATCAGTCTTATCTCTTTTGGCGCAGGCTCAAAGCAATACCGGGAAAATCAAAGGCGTTGTAATAGACGGGAATTCCAAAACAATTGAATCTTCAACCATCACGTTGCTTCGTTTTAAGGATTCATCAGTAATAAAAATAAGTGCGGCTGATAAAGACGGGCATTTTGAATTCGAGAACCTTCCCGAAGGAAAATACCTCGTTTCAGTTTCCGCGGTGGGTCATCAAAAGGGATATTCTGAAGTTTTCGAAGTAACGCCCGAAAAAAAATCCATTGAACTCAAAACTATTGAACTCATTCCGCAAACAAAGAGCCTGGGCGAAGTCACGGTTACTTCGAAGAAACCGCTGATAGAGCAAAAAATTGACCGCACCATTGTAAATGTGGATGCAGCTGTTTCTAACGTTGGAGCTACTGTGCTGGAAGTTCTGGAAAAATCTCCCGGCATTACGATCGACAAGGATGGAAATATCAGTTTGAAAGGAAAACAAGGTGTACAAATATATGTTGATGGCAGACCCACTTATTTAAGCGGACAGGATCTTGTGAACCTCCTGAGAAATATGACCGCCAATCAACTGGACCAGATCGAAATCATGACCAACCCGCCGGCAAAGTATGATGCAGCAGGCAACAGCGGTATTATCAATATAAAAACAAAAAAGAATAAGCAGGTTGGCTTCAATGGAAGTGCCAACGCCGGGTATTCACAGGGAAAATATTGGAGAACAAACGAAGGGTTGAACATGAACTATCGCAACGGGAAGTTCAATGCGTTTATGAATTATGGCTTTTATAAAAATTACGGGTTTCAGGAGTTAACCATTCACCGCACTTTTTTGAAGCCTGACGGATCACCAGATGCGATGTTTGACCAGGTGGCCTTTCTGCCGCGCAATGTAGACGGCCACAATTTCAAATTAGGGATGGATTATTTCGTTAGCAAAAAAACGACTTTGGGTTTTGTCAGTTCCGGATTTATAAACAACGAGCACCAATACAACTATAACACCTCTTATTTAAAAAATTCCAGTAACCAGGTAGATTCTATTGTGAATTCAACCAGTGATGGAAAAAATAAATGGAAGAATGGGAATTTGAATCTCAATTTCCGTCATGAGTTTGATTCAACCGGCCGTGAATTGACCGCTGACCTTGACTATTCAAAATACTCATCAACGAATGATCAATTGTTCATAAATGCGTCCTTCAATCCCAATGGAACAAAACGCGGGCA
>DASYSW010000627.1:0-3053 GCA_036002905.1 Chitinophagaceae bacterium | reverse complement strand
CGGCGGACCCACCCATTTATTTCCATGGAATGAAAAAGCGAATGCGGTCGAAAGAGCTAAAGATAAAATGGATGCGGCTTTTGAATTCATCACCAAAATGAGCCTCCCGTATTATTGTTTTCATGACGTGGATGTGGTGGATTATGAAAATGATGTGAAAGAAAATGATAAACGATTGCAGTGTTTGGTGGAATATGCCAAAGAAAAGCAAAAGGCCAGTGGTGTAAAATTATTGTGGGGCACTGCGAATTTATTTTCTCATCGGCGATATATGAATGGCGCTGCCACCAATCCCGATTTTCATGTGCTTGCTCACGCGGGGGCACAGGTGAAAGCGGCGCTCGATGCTACGATTGCATTGAATGGCGAGAACTATGTATTCTGGGGAGGAAGAGAGGGTTATATGAGCCTGCTGAATTCAGATATAAAAAGAGAAAAAGATCATCTTGCCAAATTTTTGCACGCCGCAAAGGAATATGCAAGAAAGAATGGATTCAAGGGCACATTTTTTATTGAGCCAAAACCTTGCGAGCCTACCAAGCACCAATACGATTATGATGCAGAAACAGTGATAGGCTTTTTGAGACAGTATGACCTGTTGAACGATTTTAAATTGAATGTCGAAGTAAACCATGCCACGCTTGCCGGTCACACCTTCACACATGAGTTGCAAGTTGCTGCCGACGCCGGCTTGCTAGGGAGTATGGATGCAAATCGTGGCGACTATCAGAATGGTTGGGATACCGACCAGTTTCCAAATAATATAAATGAGCTGACAGAAGCGATGCTGATTATTTTGGAAGCGGGCGGATTTAAAGGTGGTGGAATTAATTTTGACGCGAAGATCCGGCGAAATTCAACTGATGCCGCGGATCTTTTCTATGCGCATATTGGTGGGATGGATGCATTCGCCCGAGCCCTAATTACCGCCGATAACATTCTTCAAAAATCAGATTATAAAAAATTAAGGCAGGAAAGATATTCTTCTTATGACTCAGGAAAAGGAAAAGAATTTGAGCAGGGGAAATTATCGCTTGAGGACCTGAGAAATTATGCCATTGAAGCCGGCGAACCCGAAACAAAAAGCGGTAAACAAGAATACTTTGAAAACATGATCAACCGGTACATTTAGTCAACATGAAAATATCTCTTTTGCTGCTTGCAGCTTGTAGCATGCCGCTTATAGCTTTTACGCAGCAACCGATTTACAAAAACAAAGCACTATCTCCTGAAGCGAGAGCAAAAGACCTGTTATCAAGAATGAACCTTGATGAGAAAGTAATGCAAACGCAATGTTTGTGGATCCAGAAGTCAACAATTTTAAACGGCAGTGGAGATTTTGATGAAGTGAAGGCGGAAAAAGCAATTAGGAATGGGCTGGGTGAATTAGCAAGATTGAATGAAAACGCAGGTCCTAATAGTTATGGCTATCATCCGAAACAGGCTGCAGAGCTATACAATAAGATCCAGCATTTTTTTGTTGAGAAAACAAGATTGGGGATTCCCGTGATGGTACATGAAGAAAGCTTGCATGGACAGCAGACGCAGGACGCTACAAATTTCCCCGTTCCCATTGGTCTTGCAAGTACCTGGAATGAAAACCTTATGACGGAGATATATACAAACGTTGCGCGGGAAGTAAGAGCAAGAGGAGGACAACATGTACTCGCACCGGTTGTTGACGTCACAAGAGATCCGCGTTGGGGAAGGACGGAAGAAACGTTGGGAGAGGATCCCTTCCTGATTTCAAGATTAGCCGTTGCCGAAATAAAAGCATACCAGGGTGATGGAGTGTATCTCGGAAAAGAACACGTCGCTACAACATTAAAGCATTTCGGTATTCACGGGCAAAGCGAAGGTGGAGAAAATGTAGCCCCGAGTAATATCGATGAACGCACTGCAAGAGAAATTTTCTTTAAACCATTTAAAGTCTGCGTGCAGGAAGCAAAGGCCATGAATGTGATGGCCTGTTATAATGAAGTATGGGGTTTGCCGGCACACATCAACAGACCCTTGCTAACAGATATTTTGAGAAAAGAATGGGGCTTTAGTGGACTGATCGTTTCTGATTATTTCGCAATTCGTGATGTAAGTACTCTTCATAAGATCACGCCATCATATGACTCCGCAGGACTGCTCGCCTTTAAAGCAGGGGTAGACATAGAAACTCCTGATCCGGATGGATTTAAAAATTTAAAACAATTAGTTATTGCAGGAAAGATCTCAAAGAAAGAATTGGATGAAACGGTCTCAAGAATTCTTGTTGCAAAATTCCGTTTGGGCCTGTTCGATGATCCTTATGTAGATCCGGATAAAGCAGAAGAAATCGTGGGAAGCAAAGAGAAAAGAGCTGTTGCTTACAAAGCTGCGACAGAAGCGATGGTGTTATTAAAGAATGAGAATGGTTTTTTACCGCTCGATAGGAACAAAATTAAAACGATCGCTTTCATTGGTCCCAATGCTGATAAATGTTTGCTCGGAGGATATTCGAGTAAACCGAGAGTTTGCATTTCTCCTTTGCAGGCATTAAAAGAAAAGTATGGAAGCTCGTTAAATGTTTTATATGCAGAGGGAGTAACAATCACAGACAAGAATAACTGGTTCGCTGATACAATCAATTTAGCGAATCCTGAAGACAATAAAAGAAAAATTGCAGAAGCGGTTGACGTCGCAAAACGGGCAGATGTCATTGTATTATTTGTTGGAGGAAACGAGAGCACAAGCCGCGAAGGCTGGGCGACGAATCACTTAGGTGATCTGCCTACGCTTGAATTGCTTAACGGGCAAAACGAATTGATAAAGGAAATTGTGGCTGTTGGAAAGCCTACCTGCGCGTTTGTAAATAGTGGCCCCCCGTTAAGTATCGGCAATTTGGTAAATACCGTTCCTGCTGTGATGCAATGCTGGTACCTTGGCCAGGAAGGTGGTTATGCTATTGTTGATGCATTGTTCGGCGAGATCAATCCGAGCGGCAAACTTCCTATTTCCTTCCCAAGAACCGCTGGCAGCATTCCCGCTTATTATAATTACAAGCCATCTGCACGTCGTGGATA
>DASYSW010000626.1:0-6075 GCA_036002905.1 Chitinophagaceae bacterium | reverse complement strand
ATTTCTCCATTGATTGATTTCAATTGGAGGATTGCAAAATGCATTTTGTAATCTTAATATAGGTTTGAGAATGGCATCGCCGTTTTGGATTGCAGTGAAATAGCAACTGTTAACGAAGTTTAAACTGTCAGTAAATTTTTTTCTCCGATACCTGATAAAATTTACGCGGGCCTGTGCCATCATTTGCCTGAATTGTGCAAATATTATGTTACGGCAATTGGTGACTTGATTGTTTTGAGGAGTACAACTAGTGATATTGCTGTTTAACCATGTCGTGTCATTATGGACCGTTGTATTATAAAAAGCCAGACTATCCGGATAATTATCGCAACTGGTCATCCTGAAGTCAAATGCGTACCTCGCTTTGATGACAAGACTGTCGGAAGTTGAAGTTGTCGCCACTGTCCTTGTCGGTTCGTGATGATACAAGCTTCCATAGTAAATAGTGGTCGTTGTCGTTGCGGAATTCGAATGAGCGGGATCGTAAGAAATCGTGATCGTCTTATCCTGGATCTTATGCGCCGAACACAATTGATATTCAGTATAGGATGAAAGTCCAGGTTGGTTAACGGAAATATGTCCGGGCGTCTTGAGTGAGTCTGCAACATACACTGGATAATGGGTTATCTCTTTTAAAACCTGGCCGGCCTCATTAAAATATCCCTCGTACTGCAGTTCCCCACGCATAAATTCAAAGGGCAGAGGTGGTGCAGGGAAATTAGGAATTGACGAACTGCATGAACTTGATTGGGTAAGAGTCCGTACACAAACATCTGACAGAACATTATTCCAGATGTTCGAACCGAAGTAGCGGTATACTATTTTGCCATTTCCTGTTTGAGACACGTGTACTTCGTTAAAACCGAGATTTTCTCCCTGCATGGTCGCCATCTGGCGAATGCTGCCTGCGGAAATAAAATAACTATGCCCATTCAAACCGTCGCATGACTGGCATCCATTGGGACTGCATGACAAAGGCCAGACAAGAGCCATCAGATCATTGCGAATCACCTGCAGATAGACTGGAAGGCTGTATAGCACACCGCCGTTTGAACCATTTGCTCCGGGATAAGTGAATGAAGTAACGATATTGCTGGTAGTAGCCCCGTCGTTGCTTGTAATTGTCTTGATGCGAAGGCCACCCACTTTTAATGTGGTTTGGATGGGCACCCATTGCCATTGTCCGACAGTTGCGTCAGCACCATTGATCAATGTAGACTGAGAATTAGCAGGAAATGAAAGTGTGGCTGTGTAAGTTCCCCCAGGTAGTAAAACACTTGCGTTTAACGCGCCAGAGACGGGAATAGGTCCTGAATAATAGACCTGCGTTCCCACACTGTTGTTTATTACCAGGGTTGGAGACCAATTTGTCGAGTTGTTGTTTACATGAATGGTGCAATTTCCTCCGGTCGCTGCAAGTGTAAATGGTTGTGTTTGGCTAATGTTAGATTGACCAAATTCATGTACCACAAGGCTAGTTAGAAAGACGTCCTGGAAGACAGACGTGTTGAAAGTGTCAATTGACTTCGGTTCAAAATCAAAACTGGTAGAACCACCTGTCGGGTATGTGATCTGCTGAAGACTTCCAGCGCGCATGGCTGGCCAGCCAGCATCCCGATTTGCACCATTGAAAATAACGGAAGCTCCATTTGTGATTACGGTATAAGTTGGAACGAGCGCGGCGTTGTTGGTGATTCCATTCGGATAACCCCAGTGGTCAAATCCAAAGCTTAACCTTCTTGGTACTGTTTCCGTAAAATAGGAAAACTTATGAGGAGGAATTTTCGTACTCCCATCGCACGCAATTTCCCGCATACTGTCTAATCTCAGGCGATACTGATCGGAATGAAGATTAAATATATTATAAGCAGAAAAGAATGTCGGGGTTAGGGCACTATTGTCAAAAAAGTAGTTGTAATAAAAGCTGTCTTTTTTGCAAAAGCCATTGTTGTCTGATATAGTTATACTACCAAGCGAGAAAGCTGCAGAATTGCCACTATTTGTTGCATCATAAAAACTATTATCGACCGCGCTCCCTCCGGCAATGTCAATTCTGGCCGCTGAGGTTTTCGCAAAAATGATGGTCCCATTGGCGAAATTGATTTGGCTTAGTCTCACTCCTGAGACAAAATTTTTGACCAGGTCAATTCCCATTTTATTACTCTGGCCAGGAACATAATTAGTAGATAGGACAGGCGGAGTAGTGACTATGTAATAACTATAATTTTCCGATTGATATACTAAGGTTATCGAATCAGTTCCGTCGGCAGACACAATCTTATTTAAGAACCAGGAAGATGCTGCTGCATTGGCATTTGATATTCCATTCTGAAGAGTAGCAGGTATAGTCGATTCAATTGGACTGACAATTCCATTGTTGCCTGTTTTTCCAAAATAATATTTTGTACCATTAGAAGGAGTTACGATGAATCCAACAAAGCCAGCTGTAGATTCAAGAAATGGCTGAATCTTGAAATCCTGTGCCGGTACCAGTATTGGCGTTCTATCATCATTGAAGTAAAATTTGCCGGTGTACCCCGCAAAATTGAAAAAATACAGATCGGGCTCACCATCCTTGTTGCCTCGAAAAAAGGCTCCATCGTCAATTTGTCCTCCTGAATTGGTCAAGTAACTATTAAATCCATAATCACTATAATGGCCATTCCAGACATTACTGATTGAAAAGCCACGATCATCGGGTGCGCCCATGACTGACCTTGTGATCATTCCACCTGCATTCAGGGACCAGCCCGCACCAACCCAACTTGATGTCTCACCCGCTTTCAATCCTGAGGCGTGATAACTAAGACTGATCGACAATTTCAATGAACCTGATTTAGCCGTAAATACGGGAATGGTAATCTGTGGAGTTCCTGTATTATAGCCAACCGGGATATCGCCATATTTTCCAAGCGATGCTGCGTTGGGTGAAGCAATACTTACTTTTCCTATGGTATTTGCCGTGTCCTGTGCCCAACAAGAAATTGAGCTTATCAATACACTGATCCCGAAAATTCCGCAAAAAACAAATCTTCTCGTATCCATATGTAAGTGTTAGCTGCTTTAGAAATTTATTTCAAATTGTAACCGATTCTAAAAATGAATGGCTGGGTTCTTGGTATTTGTTGACGGCTCAAAAAGTCCCAGACCAATTGCAACTTTGTCTTCTTGAAAAACTTCGCCTTAACATCGATCACTTTACTCAATCCGATAAGTCCGCTTTGCTGCCATTCGGATCCTTCCTGTCCTCTGCCAAAAGGAGAGGAAATTTGAATGCCTCTCAATTGCGACCTGTAATTCATTTCAAACCCGCCGCTGATCCAAATGTTGCCTTTTGCTTTCCAATCGATATAGCTGCGAAGACCGACGCCTTGTGATGATAACTTCATTTCATTCCAGCCGCGACCCACTCCTGCCTTATACGATGCCCCAACTCCAATAATAGAGTTATCGTTCACTTTATACCCGATCGACAAACCAAGGTCAGTGGTCGCAGGAAAAAAACTTGTTGCTCTCTGAGCCTGGATGTTTACTCCGTATTCCAATCTTTTTAGAAATGATTTAGTTTTTTGATTGTTGGGCTTAAAACCGTAGGGCATGATATCATCACTGCTTCCTCCGTCAAATTGCATGAGTTTGTTTTTACGTTGCTGCATTTGAGCCTCAACATGTCGAATGTTTTGTCGGAATTGTGCCTGTGCCTTGGGAGCGTCGGATCCAAATTGTTGTTGGATCAAATTATTTACGTCTACTCTCGTTTGAAGAGCGACAAGACCCGCCATGGAAACTGGATCATTCGGATCAACTGGCAATCTGAATAATGAAGTCAGCATACTATTCTTGCGCATGAAATCCCGGAAAGCCTTTGTTGTACATAACAGTTCCATAGTTCTTTCTTCAATCTTGGGTCGATCACTTAGCATCTCCTTACATTCCTTTATTCGCTCACTGTAGTAAAAGATTTTTTTATTGAATATGTTTAGTTGCTTTATCAAACCCAGTTGTTCCAGCTCTTGCTGAAGGATTGCCCGCCTCTCACTAATGAAATCTCCGATCGCCATTGCCAGTTGCAGTTTGTCATTTAAGGACTCAATTTTTGAAAGAGCATTTTTAAAATTTGGAGCCGTTTTGTTTTGATCCAGAAATTTCAACATTGAAGTGATGGTATCCAGGCGAGGAATGTAGTGCCTGATATTTACAGCGATCAGTGAAGAAGGGCTCTTTAATTTTTTGGCTAATACATCGTATTTATTTTTAACTTCCGCGAGTTTCAACTTCGCCACTAAAGAATCTTTTGTTGTGAATTGTTTTTCGTAAATTTTTTCTTCCTGCTTTTGCAAACGCTCTAAGATCTTGCCGCTATTGTAACTTATTTTTCCTTCAAGGCGACTTAATTGCTTTTCAAGTGAAGTTGATAACTTATTTGGATCGATGCTGCGAAGAACGGAATCCAGAGTCGGCTGTGCGTGCAGTGCTGCACTGTGAAGCAAGAGAAAATATAAGATACACTTTAATGTCAATGTTGTCGATTGAGAACTCTAAATTAGATGACCAAACAACGCAACGAACCGACACGTCACAAGTACCCGCTTTTACGGAACGAGCATCGTTGTCTACTTCACCATGCATTTTTTAGAAATGAAATTTTATAAAAAGAATTCGGTTGAGATGGAGCAAAACTATTTTCTGATTGACATGAAGTCAATTCACAGTTAAGTGTGATCACAGAATTTTTCAGAACACTTCTGTACTGTTCTGATATGGGTATTTTTTTATTCCCAATATAAATAAAGTCATTGTCAAACTTTATCGTATGCTCAAGAGACACGATGTAGGATCGGTGCACTTTGCAGAAAATATCCGTCGGCAAAATCTTTTCGATATGGCCTATTGAGCACAGAGTCGTGTAGCATTTATCAATTGATACAAGATTTACATACTTCTTTTCCGCCTGGACATACAATATGTCGGCGAACCGAAGTTTGATATATACTTTGTCGACTTTAAAAAACAAAAATTGCTGCATAAGATAAAGTTTGGGACATAAATGCCTTCGCATAAAGGTTGAAAACATTTTAAATAATAAACCCTGTATCCTCTTCAATTTTTATGATGAAAACACGAAAGATTTTTCCGAAAAGGCGGAGGTGTCGAGTGCCAAATAATAGCGATACATATTCCGCAAAACTTTTCTACAGGTTTTTCTTTCCACAATTCCTGTTGATCTTTTTATGCCCATAACTCCAGTGACAAGATTAATTAAATCAATCGCTCATGAATTGAAAACTAGTGCCATATAATGTACGCCGCAGTATGGCACCTTCTTTGAAAAACATAGTGGATATTACTCATTAAAATGTAAACATTATGAAGAAGAATGCAAGACCAAAAATATGGGTATTGGCCATGGCGGGCTCTGTATTTTTTATCACAGCCTGCAATAACGGCGATTATACAAGAAATGCTTCGGACACTACGGCGGGCAATACCGATACAGCAACGAGCAATGCACCGGCGACAGACACAAGTTCTGCGTCAGTATCTGCCAATGAATCAGCCGCAAGTAAAAACAGTGCGAACGCCAGTAAAAGAAAAGTGAGCATCGGTAAAATGTCCGAAAGTAAAACGTCGGCCATGAAACCGGATAAGGACGGCATTTATGAAATGACGGATGTGAGACCGGCATATCCTGGTGGGCAGACAGCGTTGGAAGATTATATCAACAGCCATATAGAATACCAGCAACCGGCGATTGATAACAATACGGAAGGTACAGTTGATGTCCAGTTTGTGGTTGATGAAAACGGTAGTGTTAGCAACGCGAAGGTCATCGGTAACCAACTGGGAAATGGTCTCGATGAAGAAGCGGTAAGGGTGATCTCCGGTATGCCGAAATGGACTCCCGGGAAGGTGAAAGGAAAAGATGTAAAAACAAGAATGGTGTTGCCGATTACCTATAAGATCGAACAGTAAGTATCGACAACAAAAAATTTTGCCCCGGTTTTATCGGGGCAATTTTTTTAAAGATCAGTGACTCTATGTTTGAAAAAACTTCGACACAAACTCGAATCCGTT
>DASYSW010000625.1:0-6540 GCA_036002905.1 Chitinophagaceae bacterium | reverse complement strand
CTGGTGCTCTTCATGGCTGATCTCCACAACAGCTCCTTCTCTCTCCACTCCGTCGTCATTAACCTTAATGATATCTCCAGCTTTTAATTCTCCAAGTTTTAGCATGGCAATCGGTTTTAATGGGTTTAAGTTACGAAACTTTAAAAAATGGCAAGTGAAATTTTAGGAACGCTTTCTATAGTTGATAACAGCCCAGGTATTAAGAATTAAGGCAAACCCCACGATTGTCAAAAGCTGGTATTTAATGTCAGCGAGGTTGCTCCCTTTTAACACAACCATTCGGATCACATCAATGAAATAGGACACGGGATTGAACTTAGTGATCACCTGGGCCCAACCCGGCATGCTATCAATAGAAGTATATAAACCGCCCAACAACACAAAGATCATCATGATAAAAAATGAAATGAGCATAGATTGTTGCTGGTTGTTCGCATAAGTTGATATCAGCAAGCCGAGGCCGAGTACCGCGAGCAAATAAATAGCAGCAAAGAGATAAATTGTAAGAAAACTCCCAACCGGAACAATTCCATAAACCAGCCAGGCGATCATACCGCCGATTGAAAAAACCAATAGCCCTAAGCACCAGAACGGGATCAATTTACCAAGAACGAAATGGTATTTCTTAATGGGTGTTACATTGATTTGTTCAATGGTGCCTATCTCCTTTTCCTTTACAATATTGACTGCCGTAAGATTTGCACCCACCATTGTCAGTAATAACACCAGGATGCCCGGCACCATAAAAAATTTGTAATTCATCAATGGATTGAACCAGTTAGATGATGCGACCTCAATGTTGGTCTCGGGGCTAAACCGTGGGAACTGTATCCAGTCTAACCTTACTTCTCCATTGTAGTCCTGGATGATAGTTCTCAAATAAGCGCTTCCCAATCCAGCCTTCACGCCGTTTATGGCGTTCACGGCTAAGAATAATTTTGCCTCATCTTCTTTCACTAAATCTTTTTCAAAAGATCCCGGTATCTCCAAAATCAGGTCGGCCTTATCGTGTTCGATTTCTCTCATCGCTGTGTTGTACGAATTGGAATAGTTAGTTAGAATAAAATAGCCTGATGCGGTTATCTTGTCGACAAGTTTTCTTGAATAATCAGAATGGTCATGGTCGACGATTGCAAGTTTGATATTCTTTATTTCATAATCTGCTGCCCAGGGTAAAATGAGTAATTGAATTGTTGGCAATATGAAAATAACAGCGAGTATCCCTTTGTCACGAAATATTTGTCGAAACTCTTTTTGCAATAAAAATTTCAGCGTTCTCATGTGAGCCTAATTTTAAAATTCTTGATCGCAAGGCTTAAAAAGAAAAGCATCATACCGGTCAGGATGAGCGTTTCCTTCCAGATAGTCTGGAGGCCTGTTCCTTTTATCATCACCGACTTTACAATTACATAATACCATTTTGCCGGCACAACGTTTGATACGATTCGAAGTGGTAATGGCATATTTTCCACAGGAAACATAAAACCGCTCAACATAATAGTAGGAAGAAAAAGCGCTACCAGTGAGATAAACATCGCCGTTTGTTGAGACTCGGCTCCGGACGAAATAAGCAATCCAAGCGATAGAGAAACAAGCGTGAACAAAATACTTTCAGCAGCCAACAAGGCGAGGCTTCCATTCACCGGGACAGCCAATACAAATACACTTAGCAATAAAATGCTCATGATATTAATGGCAGATAACATCAGGTACGGAATTGCCTTTGCTACAATAACCATTAGCGGTTTCATTGGAGAAACAAGCAATATTTCCATGGTACCCATTTCTTTTTCCTTAACAATGGTTATTGCTGTCATCATTGTGCAAACAAGAAGCAGAACCATCGCCATCACACCCGGGACGAAATTGTAAGCGCCTTTTAATTCAGGGTTATATAACATTTTTGTTTCTGTGTCGATGGTGTAAGGAAGTTTCCGATCGTTTGTGATCCTCTTTTGATAGTCCATAATAATGGCAGTCGCGTAGTTGGTTAGGGTGTTCGCTACATTTGGATCTGACGCGTCTGCAATCAACTGCACCTGTGCTGTATTGAAATGCTGCAGATCTTCATTAAAATGCGGCGGCAAAACAACCGCCAATTTGATCCTTCCCTCCTTAAAGACTTTTTCGATTTCTTTATAAGAAACGAGGCTTTGGTGAACATCAAAATAGTTACTGGCGTCGATCTGGGCGATCAAAGACGTCGTGGCCGCATCCTTCGACATGTCGAGGACAGCAATACTTGAGTTTTTCACTTCGTTCGTCAAAGCAAATCCAAATATGATTATTTGCACAACCGGCATGCCCAGCAAAATGAACATTGTTCGCTTATCGCGAAATATGTGATGGAATTCTTTTTTTACAAATGCAAAAAATTGAAAGGTGGAAATTGAAAATTGAGAGTTGTTTTTCATTTGCCCAATTTTGCTTTCGTTGTTTTTACAATACTTGCCAGTAGCCTAATAATCTCTAAGCACCCGTCACTATATGCATTAAAAACGAGTTCTGGCAGGGCGTTACCTTTATCCAAAAGAAAAAGCCAGTATGAACTTTCATTTGCTTCTTTAAGTGCAACATTCATTTTATGCAGGAAATCGGCCTTTGATTCCGCGTGTTCGGCCTCCCTGATCAGTGCACCGATCGCCGTTCCGCTCCGAAGTAGTTGTTTTGACAAAAGATATTCCCTTTTCTCTTCAACAAGAATTTTATACAATTGAATAATTTTAATTGCAAAGTCTGCTGACTTAGCAGCTGTGATACTTTCCTTCATCTCTTAATAAGTTCAATTTTCAAATTTTCAACTTTCAACTCTCAATTTTCAACTACATTTCGCTTCTTGTCGCTTTCCTGGCCAGTTTCAAAAAAACCTCGCCCATTGATTGTGCTTCGTATGTCCTTTTCAATCGTGTTGGCGTGTCTAACGCATCAATTCGCCCGTCAACCATGATTGAAACGCGATTACAATATTCAGCTTCATCCATATAGTGCGTCGTGACAAAAACAGTAATGCCTGCCGCAGCGGCCTGGTAGATCATGGTCCAGAATTCCCTCCTTGTTACCGGGTCAACACCGCCGGTGGGTTCATCCAAAAAAACAATTTGCGGTTCATGAAAGATGGCAACTGAGAAAGCGAGTTTCTGCCGCCAGCCAAGCGGTAATTCTTTTACCAGTTTATTCGCTTCATGGTCCATGTGAAGCTGGTTAAGAATGTTTTTTGTTTTTTCTTTTATGAATTTATCTGTCTTGCCATAAATGCCCGCATAAAACCGGATATTCTCCTTCACTGTCAGGTCCTCATACAAAGAAAACTTTTGACTCATGTAACCAATATTCCTTTTGATCTTTTCATTTTCCCTATACACGTCAAACCCCGCAACGCTGGCGTTTCCGGAAGTTGGTAACGACAGCCCGCAAAGCATACGCATGGCGGTAGTTTTACCAGCACCGTTTGCACCAAGGAAGCCAAATATTTCGCCCTTGCTTACTTCGAATGAGATATGATCCACCGCTGTAAAATCACCAAAACGTTTGGTCAATTTGTCTGCCTGTATGACTGCTTCTTCATTCATTTTATTTGCTCGCTCTATTTACTCAGCCACGAAGGCGCAAGGACGGTAAGATTCGCTACTTCGTGTCTTTGCGTCTTTGTGGCTAGCTTTTCATCAAAGCCATAAAACAATCTTCGATATCAGGCTCTGCTCTTTTTACGGTTAAATCCTGGTTTGTCTTCTGTAAATAATTTTTCAAGCCTTCCTCACTAAAGTCTCTTTTCATCACCGCGTGATGATATTCTCCAAATGGATATGCGTCTTCCGTTTGATCATAACTCTTTAGATCGTTCAACAAGTGAAGCATGTTTGATGCCCGCGCCGCGATGATCGGCTTTTTGAATTCACCAATAATGCCTCCGGGTGTATTAATCGATAGAATTTTCCCTGATTGCAACAAGGCAACACGATCGCAAAGACCTGCTTCATCCATGTAAGGGGTTGAAACAAGAATGGTAATGTTTTGGTCTTTGAGGCGCCGGAGCATTTCCCAAAATTCTTTTCTCGATACAGCATCAACACCAGTAGTCGGCTCATCTAAAAACAAAACCGAAGGGCGATGGATCAGTGCGCAACTCAATGCCAGTTTTTGTTTCATTCCACCAGACAGTTTTCCCGCTCTCCGATCTTTAAATGGTTCGATTTGAGAGTAAATGTCTTTGATGAGATCATAATTCTCGTGGATGGTTGTTTTGAAGATCGTTGCAAAGAATTCAAGATTTTCTTCAACGGTCAGGTCCTGGTACAATGAAAATCTTCCCGGCATATAGCCAACCCTGTTTCTTATTTCTTTATAGTCTTTTACTACATCAAACCCGTCAACCGTCGCCGTTCCGCCATCAGCAAGAAGCAAAGTGGTAAGTATGCGAAACAAAGAGGTCTTGCCTGCACCATCGGGACCGATAATACCAAACACTTCCCCTTGGGCCACTGAAAAGCTGATTCCCTGGAGTGCTCGTACTGTCTCCTCCTTCTTTCCATAAACTTTTACGAGGTTATCTGCCACAACGCCCCCCTCCCCGGAAGGGGAGTTATGAATTACCTTTTTATGGTTACTGCCTATCATTAAAGTACTATTATTGCCCTTTGCACTAACGCTGTCCGCGTGTCACGCAGCTTTAGCGAAGACACAAGATTGCGGAGGCATTAGGGAACAGGGGCAAATTTTACTTCACCGTACATTCCAATTTTCAGATAACCGTCGTTCTTCACCTTTATTTTCATAGCATATACAAGATTTGCTCTCTCATCCTTTGTTTGAATCGTCTTCGGAGTAAATTCAGCTTTGTCAGAGATCCATGTAATAGCTCCCGGAAGTTTTCGGTAATCGTTTGCCCCGCTGTCAATCAATACGGTTACTGGCTGTCCCAATTTTATTTGCGGCAGTTGATCGCCCGTCACGTAAGCTCGCAAATTCAGAGTTGAAAGATCTGCTATCTTATAAAGGGGTTTTCCATTTGACGTGATCTCTCCTGTCTCGGCATATTTTGTGATCACGGTTCCATTGATGGGGTTTCTAATATTCGTTTTGTTCAGCAGCTCCTGCAATTGCTCGGCTTTCTTTTGAAGCGGTTTGCTTTCGCTGAGTATGCCCCGGTTTTGTGTAGCGACATTATTTCTTTGAACATTCATTTGTTGCAGTGTAACATTCATTTGTTTTTTTGCCGATTCAATTTGAAAATTAATATCGTCAAGTTGTTTTTTTGTGGCGGCGTCTTCCTTCACAAGATTCTCGATCCTTGCCCGCTCGTGCAGGAGATTATCGAGCTGCGTTTGCTGAACTTTTAATTGATCCTCCAGCATTTTTACCTGGGGAGTGACATCGGAAGTTTTTTCATTCAATGCATCAATGCTGGCCTGCACCTGCTGCTTTTGCAAACTAAGATCCGTGGGATCGACAAGACCAACAATGCTGTCCCTCGCAACAACAGAGCCTTCATCGATATCCAGCGAAAGAATTCTTCCGTTGGCAGAAGCGGATACGATCACCTCGTCGGCTTCAAAAGTGCCACTCGCGTCAAATTTATTTTGATTGCGACCACACGAGATTAAAATGATAGTCGATAAAGCAGCCATAGTCCTTGCGTTCATAAAAAAGATTTATTGTTTGCCCAGAGTGGTTTGATAATTTATTTGTGCCTGCAGCAATTGAATTTGGTGAATGATCAGCGACTGCCTTGCCTGGCTCTCCTCATTGACCATTCGCAGGTAGTCGTCTGCTGTGATCACTCCATTTTCCAATTGAGCCAATGAAGCTTTTTTCACCTGCTCCCGCAGGCCGATGATCTCCTCGTCCCTTCCCTGTATCTGTAAGTATTTTTCGATCTCCGATTGCTGTTTCTTTAATGTCGTATTCGTGTTCAGAAGAAACGTTTCTTTTTCCACATCAACCATTTCTTTGTTGATCTCTGTTTGCTGCTTTTCTTTTTTTATTGTGTACAATCCTCCAAATGGCCAGGTGAATCTGATTCCTCCCGTATAAAACCAAACCGACTCATTTTTTAAAAAGTCAAGACCCGGTTTACCGTAACCTCCCTGCGCGAACAAACTAACCCTGGGCAGATTCTTTGTCGTTATTAGCTTATCCTGGTGAAGAATGAGATTTGCCTGGTCATTGTAAAGTTTCAATTCAGGCCGCGAGATGCTTGAATCCACACTTACGCTTACCACTGGTCTTTCAAAAACAATTATCTCCTCATTTAGTGGTTGGTTTAGAAACAGCGCAAGCGTGCGGATCAATCCTTTTCGCGATTCTTTTAGTTCGATGGTTCGCTGGTCATTTTGCAATAACTCAGCCTTTAGCTGATTCAAACCCGACCTCAGGGCCACACCATTTACAACCTGTACTTCCACTCTCTTGATTCCGCTCAAAACATCCTGCCTCGTGAGATCCGCCTGTTTGATCTCTTCATCAAGAAATAAAATACCAAGGTACACCTGGTTGATTCGATCTTTTAATTGGTACAACTCTACCTCCACCTGTTGTTGCTGC
>DASYSW010000624.1:0-23162 GCA_036002905.1 Chitinophagaceae bacterium | reverse complement strand
CCGGATATTTCAAATCCCTTCAGCTCACCCTTCTTTGACAATAAGCCTCCTCCGATATTTGCAAAGCTGATGATGATCTTGTTCCCGCTTACCTTCATCGACTGGTACATTGGACCACTATACACAATATCTTTTTTGTAGACATTATGAAGGGCAATGACTGCAAGGCGTTTTCCGACGTCCTGTTTGTTTTTTGGATGAATGTCTGTTGAATTGCCAATGTCGGTTGTAACTGCCATACCGGTATTGGGCAATGATAAGGTCATCGTTTGCGCCTCGCGTAATTCGGCCCATGTGCTTCCATTTTTACTGTTGCCGTTGTCTGCGCCATAACTCGCAAGCTGCACAAAATAAAATGGGAAATCACCGGCGTTCCAATGTTTCCTCCAATCTGTGATCATCAATGGAAATGCCTTTCGATACTGATAAGCACGACCGGCATTCGATTCGCCCTGGTACCAGATCACTCCTTCAAAAGCATACGGAATGAGAGGGTTCACCATGGCGTTGAATAATAACGTAGGATAACTGTTGGGGCCAACCGAACTTGTATTTCCATAAATCTGTTCTACTTTGAATTTCCAATTTCCCGCCAATGGGATCATGCTGTCGCCGATCGTTAATTTCACGGCAGCACTGTCACCATAAATGCCTCCTCCTCCTCCCGTATCTTCCACACGAACTGAAATAAAATTTCTCCCGGATTTTAACACTCCGGCCGGTATTGAATATTTTCTATGCTGATTGTACGAATTGGTTTCGCCTACTTTCACACCATTTACAAACGTTACATCATTGTCATCGATCATCGCCAGTTCAAGTATTCCTTCTTTGCCGGCATCAGTTTGCGATACATCTATTGCTTTCCGAAACCAAACAACACCATCCAGGTCGCCCAGTTGTCTTTGTTCCCACAACGATGGCAGGGACATTTGCGGCCAGGTATTGTCGTCAATATCCGTATTCCATGATGATGCTTCACCTTGTGCGGGAAGCGTTCCTTGTAAGGTCTGTATGTTTTTCATGATCGCTTCTTTGCGCACTTTTGCCAATGAATCAAGATTCAGCTCCGGCATTTTAGCGATCATGCTTTTAAATTCGTCACTGCCTTCAAACCCGTCCCGGCTTGTCCACGTTTCAACATGCGTGCCGCCCCATGAAGTATTGATCAGGCCAATTGGAACTTTTAACTGATTATATAACTCCCGCGCAAAAAAATACCCGGTCGCTGTAAAATCTCCTGCTGTTTGCGGGCTGCATATTTTCCATTCACCTTGCGAAATATCCTTTTGAGGAGTCGAGTTGACGGCGTTTGGAATTTTGATTTGCCGTATTTGGGGATACTTCGCGGCGGCTATTTCTTCCTGGTAATTGTTTATTTTTCCCCAGCCTTCAATTGGCATTTCCATATTTGACTGGCCACTGCATATCCAAACCTCCCCCACCAAAACATTTTTGAGAGTAACGGTGTTGAGTCCTTTTAATACGAGCTGGTAAGGTCCACCTGCTGATTCTTTGTCAAGATTGACTTTCCAACTTCCATTCAGATCGGTAGTGACATTTTTTGTCTGATGGTTGAACCGAATAGTGATCTTTTCATTGGGACTTCCCCAGCCCCAAAGCGGAATGGGTTTGTTACGCTGGAACACCATATTGTCGCCAAAGATCTTTGGAAGCGTGATGTTGGCAAAAAGGTTAACTGCCAAAACGAGGGTAATGAGAAAGAGAAGATTTTTTTTCATGTGGAAACAATTAATAGGATAAAAATACGACAACAACGTTTCGCTATTCACAACAGAGCAATGTAAATTCGTTCCATTTATTTTTGAAAATGATAACCGAAGTTCTCACTCAAACGGTCACCGCCTGGATCAACGACCTCGACCACTATACCCTGGCTGAGCTCCGAGCCAAACCTTCACCGGTTAGTTGGTCATTGGGACAAGTTTATTTTCATTTGATAGATAATACAAGGTATTATATCGAAGAAGCAAAGATTTGTTTGAGCTCAAATGATCATATGCATAAACAGGCTTCCCCGGACGGAGCAGCTATGCTGGCCAAAAATGAATTTCCGGATACAATGATCGAAGGACCTGACACAAACGTCGATATACCTCAACCCCATAGCATGGATGAATTAAAAAATGGTTTATTGCAAGTAAAGGATGAAATCAGTCGTGTTGCCACTCTTGTTTCAAATAGCCATTACCAGGGTAAGACAAGACATCCGGGACTGGGATATTTCTGCGCTCTAGATTGGTTACATTTCGCTGACATGCATTTTCGTCATCATCTAAGACAAAAGAAAAGAATAGATAATTTCTTAGGGGTAAATCAGTAACACCGACGCACTCAAACCTTGACCATAACAGTTGAAGCTACCATATCATGAATGGCTCTGCGTTCTTTATTGCCCGTTACTGTCAGAAAAGAAATGATGCCGAGAAACAATTTTGTTACATAGCGGGCATATGCCTGGAAAATGTTGATCTTTTTTTCGGGTGCCACGAATTTCTTTACCCTGATCCCTTTAATTAAATTCCCTATGGTGCAGCCAAAAGTCATGCAAACGGGTTCATATATCCCCCCATATTCCAAAGAACAAGGCGATTCGTACCCAATCCGGTGCATCGTTGAATTTGTCGAGAATTGCAGCACCCGAGAACATCAGGATCACAATAAAAACCTGGTCAATTATTATAGACTGAAACCTGTCACTTAAAGAAGGGTATTCAATTTCCATATGCATAGAAGGAATTTGCGCCAATGACCGAACATTCAGAGCTACAATACCAATATAATGAATGATGTTTACAAAAAAGAAGTACATCAAAAATTTTGATCCATCCATTTTTGAAGTGTCGCCGTACTCCATGCTCCCGGTACGATCATACGACGAATGGTAAACTGGGGATCTTGTTCGTCTCTCTTCTCAGATAATTGAAAAGCTGCTTTAAAGCCACGTTGCTTTATTTGTTCAACGGCCTGCTTGTTCCAGAGGCCAAATGGATAAGCAAAGTAATTCACAGGTTTGCCGGTAATTTGTTCCAGCTCCAATGAGGGTTTGTCAACCTGCTTCACCCAATCGGTAGTCACATAATTTTTCACATTGCTATGATTCCAGGTGTGAGAACCGATCGTGTTTCCTTCATCGGCTAATTGTTTGACTTCTTCCTTTGTCATATATCCCGGCCTGTTCAGCGATACGGTCATGATAAAATACACACCTTTAAACCCATATTTTTTTAACTCCTGGTCGGCTATGCTGTACTGCTCTTCGCGGCTATCATCAAAACTGATCATGACCGGTTTTGATGGCAGGGGAGCGCCCTTCAATAAATAATTATACAGCTGGTCCGGCGAGACCGTGTGATAACCATTATCGGCGAGCAATTTTATCTGCTCCCGGAAATTATTTACCGGTACAATATAGTCTTTAGCTCTTTTAGAATCGGAAGCTGACCAGTCCCTGATTTGATGGTAACAAAGAATGGGCACCTGGGTCCGGTTTAAAATAACCGGTGCGGTTGCATTTTCGGAAACAACCGGAACAGGGTCGGGCGCAGCAACATCCAAATCAGGATTTACTGCTGATGCATGAGCAATATTTGGTTGGAGTGAATTAAAGGAGAGTTGCGAACCGCAACTTATGCCTAATACCAGTAATGTCAATATGCAAATGGAAAAAAAAGTAACAGCTTGTACGGATGTTGATGAGGGTTGTTTCATAAGACGGATAAATGTCAGGATAACGAATTAACGTCGGGTAAGGTAATTTATTTTTACAATGATCGCAATGTTTAAAAACAGTTTTCACTGACACTGTGCGTTTTTACGAAAGCCACCTAAGGTTAATGTACTCTTATACTACAAGAAAGAATACTTGTCCGTGCCTGTAACCCGCTTTTAAGAGCTTGCGTCTTACCTGGAAAATCGTTTATGAAAAAAAGTATTTTAATCACCGCCCTTATTTGCATCGCCTGCTTCGTTGGTCAAAGTCAATCCATTGATAGCAGGAATTGGAAGGCTCATCTTCCCGCTCCCATCAATGACACAGTTACGCTTCATCTTAACTCCGACTCCAGCTTTATCGCGAATAGCGACGGGCAGGTTGTAATTCGCATGAGCTGTATGATCGTTGGTAATACGCTCACCCTGGTAAACCAGGACCCCGGGGAACACGGCTGCCCGGATCAAAAAGGAACCTATGCGATCAATTATAAAGGCAAAGATTTTACCCTGAGCCTGATCAGCGACCCGTGCGAGGGACGATCCCACGCACTCGCAGGCGTGATATGGACTGAATCTTCAAAGAATGAACAGCCAAAGTCCAGGTCGTATTAGTTTTTTTATAAAAAGCCGGACTTACTTCGCCGCGACGCAATATCCGAATTGAATATAAATGCAAACCTTCTGTATAAACCCGACTTTAAAATATCAGCAATTCCCTAGATTTGTACCACTTCAACCGGGAGTTGCTGATCAGCAATTTTATTTACTTGTTCTTCTTACTTTAAAAAAATGGTTTATGAAAAAAATGATGTTACTGGCAAGTGTTTTTTGTCTCGCTTCGTTTGTATCGCATGTTTGCGCTCAATCCATCAACAACAGGAATTGGAAAGCTTACTTTGCCGATCCAATCAATGACACGCTCATGCTTCATGTTCATTCGGATTCAAGTTTTGTGACAAACAGCAAGGGTGAAGTGATGCTGAGGACCAATTGCATACTCGCAAAGGATACACTCACTTTAGCAGATTATAGCGAGGGTGAACATAGCTGTCCCGATGCAAAAGGAAAGTATAAGATCGCTCTCAATGGCAAAAGCTTTACACTTTCATTGATTGACGATCCATGTGAAGGACGCGCCCGGGCACTTGATGGCGTTAAATGGACGGAGGTTGGGAAGTTGTTGGAGTAAGGTTTTCAGGAAATAATCAATAGGCTCTTCCCTTTTCGTCTTCTGCGCCGGTAATTCGATCTCTTTTTTCCTTAACCATAGCGTTGCCGAAATTGGACGTAAATGAAAGGCTAAAGCCCCCGTAGCCGTACATGTTGTCTGTTTTTACAAACAGGTTTTGCAAAGGAATAATGGCAGCACTGCGGCTTTTGCCTCCCGTGTTTAAAATACTGCTTACGTTGAACGTCAGGTTTGACCTCTTCTTAGGCCACTTTTTTTGGAATGCGATGTCGATGTCGCCCCATGGCTCAGACACGAACAGCCCCAAATATTCTTTGAACTGTAGTAACCCGAAAGGCTTATAGAAAGATCCTTTGGTAATATGAAGTTCTGTTCGGTCGTGATACAGTAACCTTTATTTTCTGTTTTCACAGCCGCTTTGTAAAACGAATTATGCTGCGACCAGGAAAGCTGCAGTTTTAGTCTTTTAAGCAATGAGAAATTACGAAAAATAATTTCGCAAGATTGTTTTTGACAGCCGGATTGAGCGAAAGACGAAATGGGGAGTTGAAGGCCGTGAGGCGCCAATGAAGGCAGGCTCAAAGATTGTGGAAAGACCTCAGTGATTTGGCATCTTAAGGTGAAATTTGGGATAGGTTAAATTGTTTGATTGTTATTTATATCCAACTGACACCACAAACTCGCCGGGGACGGCGTAACCTTTTCCTTGCTGAAATGGTTTTATCGAATCGAGATATTCAATATGTGCTTCGTTTTTTACCTGGTCTGAAAATTTATGATAAGCCAGTGCGACAGGGCCCCCGGCGAAAGCAGCGCCATATGCGTCTTCATCAGAACTGTAATTCAAAACTGTATTTAACTTTTCAAAATTCACATTTAGAAAACCGGCTGCGTCAAAACTTCTTTTTAACACATCCCTATTGCCTAGATTAAAGAACATAGGGCATACTTCAGTAGCCACTCGTTTATCGACGATCTCGAAGATCTCGGCCCATCCACAGTGATCTCTTTGGCCCCATACAGCAGCGACAGCTCTTCCGCCAGGCTTTATCACCCGATGCATTTCTTTCAATGCCCTGATAGGATCGGGCACATACATTAAACCGAGCGCACATAGCGCCACATCATATTCTTCATTTGGCACAGCCAGTTCCTCAGCGTCCATTCGCTTAAATTCTATGTTGTTTAATTTTTTCTCCTTCGCGGTTTCTGTACAGATCTTTACCATCCCATCTGAAATATCCGTTGCCAATACAAATCCACCCGGTCCCAGTTTCTCTGCTGCGGGGAAGCTGACGAGCCCTGTGCCACACGCAATGTCAATCAATTTTTCACCAGGCTGAAGTTTTGCCATCTCCAGGAGTTTGTCCTGTGCCGGTTTCAATTGTTGCTGCCAGAAATTTTCATAGTAAACCGCGGCCCGATCCCAGCCGTAGCGCTGTATCCTGCGTTGCAGATCGGCTTCCATTATGACTGAAGTTTTGGAGAAACAATATGGACTTCCCGTTTGCAGTTTTGCCCGCGGCTGAAGACATCGAGATAAGGGCTGTGCTCATCAGCTTCATTGAGCATTTTCAAAATTTCCTCTTCAGCGGCGTCACTTTCAATCGTGACTGTATACCTCACTTCCAGGTAACCGGGTACTACGTTTGAAGTGCCTAACAAGGCCCCGTCATCATAATCCGCCTGTACTTCTACCTCCAATGTAGTAATTGCAATATTCATCATTGCGGCCTTAATCATGTACCCGATGGCAAGACAACTCCCCAATGCAGCTCTGCCAAGTACCCCCGGTGTGGGACCCTGGGCGTTTCCACCGACCGATTCGGGCATATCCGTTACAAACTTCCAGTTGCCTTCTTGTACCTCGCACGTCAAGCCATTTTTTACCCGCGTCTTTGATTTACCAGTACCTAGTCCCAACGAAGGTTTTAGTGTGAGAGCTTTGATGCTTCTTTCAAGCGCTGTTTTTATTTTCTCGGTTTCAGACATAACATATTTAATTTAAAAAAGAGTGTACTAAAATTACTCCAATTAAACATTCCGTCCGTCCAAGTCAATTCTTCCCAATTAAGATATAAAGATTCCTGGCTTATAAACCGGCAATTTTCCCAACGGGCTTTCTTTTTTGCCGATTGGTTTTTAGCTCCACTTCAGATGACCAGCGGGTTTAAGTCTTGTAATCGGGTGGAGGCACCCGCATCATGAGATGGAATAAAGACGAGTTTTTTGTTTTTGGAGAAACGTTTCACTTTATCATAAGTATCCTTCGCCATTTTATGGCTGGCATTTGTGCCCGAATACTTTTCTTCAACGATTTGGTTTTGTGTATAGCAAATGTCGGCCGCGAAAAAAATAGAATATCCATCGGCCTTCAATAAAACAGAGCAATGATGATAGGTATGACCGGGAGTTTCAATGAGCACAAGGTCCTTTGCTGTGGTCAAATAATGCGCATGCTCAAATACATCATATTGTTCACCCAGGTCAACCAGGGTTGGCTTGAACCACGACGGATATAATTTTGGAAGATCCCCAAATGGCCTCTCCCATTCTTTTCTATTAACTATGATTGGCGTTGAAGGAAAATATTTTAGTCCATCAATGTGATCGAGATGCAAATGAGTCAACACAACAGCCTTCAAGTTTTCGGAAGGAATTTTCAGTTGATCTAATTGCGGTCCTATTTCTTCATGCTTTTCTACGATAAATTTAAATTGGGTTGTATCAAACCAATTAGCAAACATCCCTGAAGATTTGAAATAATCCGGGTCGTTCACATTTGCATTTTCGCCTGTATCAATAAGAAATACACCTTCGGGATGTTCAATGATCAAGACCCAGATCGGCATCCATTCTGTAAATTTTTTGTCAAGGATAAAATCGAGCATTGCCAGGAGACCTGTCTTCGTGGCTTCCCGAAATTTTGTTTTGACAGAAACTGCACCGGTTGAGACGAGGTGAATTTTTACTGGGCTCCCGCTAATTGTCAATTGAACTGACTGCCTGTCAAACATGATGTGATTTAATTATTTTAATTGCACATCGAATTTCTCTCCCAAAAATTTCAAATCTTCTATCATGGGTTTCAACAATGGAATCCCATTTTTCATTCTCAAACTTTCCATTTCCCGTTCCGGATCTCCGGGTATTATTACTTTAGGATGATCTTCTACCGTCTTTGCGGACCGAAAACGTCGGATCCATTTATCCATATGTTTTTTAAAATCCACAGCAGGTCTGAATGCGTCGATTCGCATCGCTCCAAAAAAATGACCGATACCTTTCCCCGGCTGTTCATCTGGCATAGGCACATAAGCAGGAAATGGCGGAACCCAGGGCCCATAGTTAGCACCACTCAATACTGCTGAAAATATATCGACAACGGAGCCCAGTATATATCCTTTATGACTTCCATGTTCCTTGTCACCACCCAGCGGCAGTAAAGCTCCGCCTGCCTTTAGTTCATGAGGATTAGTGGATGAACGTCCCTGTTTATTCTGAATCCATCCCGGGGGAGCAACACCATTTTTTCTTTGAAGAATTTCAAGTTTGCCGTTCGCGGCGGTTGTTGTCGCCATGTCGCCCACAAAGGGTGGCTCCTCGCCTGCAGGAATTACAACGCAGATAGGATTTGTTCCCAATAAACGTTCAACTGAAAATGTAGGAGCGACCAATGGACTTGCATTGGTCAACGCAATTCCTATCATGTCGTGCTCCAAAGCCATCATTGCATGATAACCGGCAATGCCAAAATGATTACTGTTTTGCACACTCACCCAACCGGTTCCTACTTGTTTTGCTTTTTCAATAGCAACCTTCATCCCAAACGGCGCCACCACCAAACCCAACCCGCTGTCACCATCGACGACCGCAGTTGAAGGTGATTCATGTACAATTTTTATCGAAGGCTTTGTATTGATCCTTTTTACCTCCCATAAACGAACATAACCACCGAGTCTTGCCACGCCATGCGAGTCAACACCCCGAAGATCAGCCGACAGCAAAACCTTAGCGGCCAATTCTGCGTCAGTTTCAGAACAACCGATCTTTTGCAAAATGGTTTTTGTAAAATCAAGTAATTGTTGATAAGAAAATAATACTTCACTCATATTTCAAAATTAAGAAGGAATGAGGAACACGATGCAAGGATCAAGGTACAAGGCACAAGACGGGGAACTCACGACTCACGATTCACGAACGTAAAATATTATACTCAAAATAGAAAAGCCTCCCAACATTGAGAGGCCTTTTGTTGTACATGGATCGTAACATTAGAATGGCAGATCATCAACTGGTTCATTGATGTCGGCCGCACTTGGAATAGAAGTTTTCGAAGAAGAATACGACTCTGCCCCCGGCATTGAAGACGAAGGAACACCACCATCACCACGACCACCTAACAATTGAACTTCACGAACACGAAGGGATAAAGACGCACCTGCTGTGCCATCATTTCTTGTAAAAGTTCTTACTTCAGGAGTGCCTTCGACATACACCTGCTTACCTTTTGTAAGATAAGGAGAGATACCTGTGCGGTCCGTCCAGTAAGCACAATCGACCCAGGTTGTCTTTTCCTGGTTATTGCCCTGGGCGTCGCGATACTTTTCAGTGTGTGCCACTGTGAAATTGATGACATTCTTTCCATTGACTGTATTCACGATACAGTCCTTACCCAAATTGCCGATAACTTGTAACTTGATCATAGTACTCAAAATTTAAACGTACGTAAATTGATTAACATTGCAATTTAAGATTATTCACGCTGCGAAATCATACAACTTTGTGGTACTGCCGATATGTGCCCAGCTTGTGAATAACTGTTTAGCTCCGGTTGTGTCACTCTCTTGTACGTTCTTATCGCTATTCAGGCAGAAGTAACCACAAAGGTACCAGAAACAAAGTAGCACGACGCCTTGGTGAAACTTTTGTTCGAGCGGTTTTTTGCGGCGCACAATTTCGAAATATCAGTAAGTCGAGAAAGAGCCCCGATCATGCGCAGACACAAAATAGCGTGACGTTTTGGTGAAACTTTGTGCCTTCGTGCCTTAGTGGCAAATATGGGCCGCCAAGAGTACCGCATGCAGAACGCTTGCCTTCATTGCTTATAATTCAGGCAACTACTGAAGTCGAAGTGTGCGACGCAAGGGACGAAGAATAGAATTCCACAAGTTGATCCCATAAAAAATTTCAGATTTGCCCATCTACATCCGCCCGCCTATCTTTGCACATGGCAACAAGAAATACTCCTTCAAGCAACAATTCCTCTAAATTTTTTGGTGATGGTCTCACGTTCGATGACGTTTTATTAATGCCTGCATACAGCCAGGTGCTTCCTCGCGATGTTGATATTACAACAAGACTCACAAAGGATATAACAATAAACGTTCCCATGCTGTCGGCGGCAATGGATACTGTCACAGAAGCTACTCTTGCGATCGCATTAGCACGGGAAGGCGGTCTCGGCATCTTACACAAGAATATGAGCATTTCGCAACAAGCAGAACAAGTACGGAAAGTAAAACGCAGCGAAAGTGGCTTGATCATTGACCCGGTCACACTCCTGGAAAATGCCACCATTGGAGATGCCATGAGACTGATGCGTGAAAATAGGATCGGTGGCATACCGATCGTTGATAAAAAAGGAAAGCTGGTTGGTATCCTTACTAATCGTGATTTGCGGTTTGAAGATGATGGCAACAGGAAAGTGAGTGAAGTAATGACAAAAGAAAAACTCATTACAGCGCCCGAAGGAACAGATCTGAAAAAAGCTGAAACGATTTTACGCAAATACAAAATTGAAAAGCTGCCTGTCGTTGATAAGTCAGGGAAATTAATTGGCCTCATTACCTATCGTGATATTCTTCAGCTCTATAGTCATCCCAATGCAGTGAAAGATAAATTCGGGCGACTGCTTGTTGGAGCAGGCGTTGGAATTACAAAAGATATTCTTGATCGCGTGGATGCGTTGCAAAACCTGGGCGTGGATATCATTGCGCTTGACAGTGCACACGGCCACAGCAAAGGAGTGGTCACTGCATTAAAGAATGTAAAAACGAATTTCAAAAAGATAAACCTGATTGCAGGAAATGTAGGTACAGGTGCAGGAGCGAAAGCGCTGGTGGAAGCCGGTGCAGACGCTGTGAAAGTGGGAATTGGTCCGGGTTCTATTTGTACTACGCGTATCGTCGCGGGTGCCGGTGTACCGCAACTAACGGCAGTGATGGAAGTAACTGCAGCATTAAAAGGCACAGACATCCCCATCATCGCCGATGGTGGTATTCGTTACACAGGCGATATGGTAAAGGCGCTTGCAGCGGGAGCAGATTGCGTGATGATGGGAAGCATTTTTGCAGGTACCGAAGAAAGTCCTGGTGAAACCATTATCTATGAAGGAAGAAAATTTAAAGAATACCGCGGCATGGGTTCACTGGGGGCAATGAACCAGGGCAGCAGTGATCGATATTTCCAGGACGTAGAAGATGATGTAAAGAAATATGTTCCCGAAGGCATAGAAGGGCGCGTGGCATACAAAGGGCTCGTAAAAGAGATCGTTTACCAATATGCAGGTGGATTACGTGCGGGGATGGGTTATTGCGGTGCTGCAAACATTGCACAGTTAAAGAATGCTACATTCATCAAGATCACCAATGCAGGGATGAAAGAGAGCCATGCACATGATGTAGAGATCACAAGAGAGGCACCGAACTATAGCAGGAAGTAGGCCCCTGTCCTCCGCCTAAGGCGGAAAACTTGGATTAAATATTCTTTTTTTCGCCTGTCTTTTAGAATTGCGTGATGATGTGGCCAACAGCATTGCTACTTCGAATGCGGCCCGTCGCCGGACTATTGTTGTTCGGTTTTGTTTGTATGTGCTCATCAAATCTTTCCAGTTTTTTCTTTAATTATTTGGTTACTTTTCCCATGGCCTCCAGGTTTTGAGGAACGATATTTACAGTCTCTTGCAAATGCATCGTCGGCCGATGGTCCGACAGAGATTGTACCCGTGAAAACCACGTTTTGATTTTTTGCCACACAACTGGCACGTCATAAAGAATAAAACAGCTCTGGCAAACAGGGCCAAACTTTTATTGAGTAGAACGAGTGTTTAAAACGGTTGGTTGGAAGGCGGGGGAGGGCCCACACGGTGGGCTAAATAATATTCATATTATAATAAAGACCTTTTGTGCCGCTCACTTATGCATTTTGCTCGCCATTCAGCATATTCGAGCTCTCGTTCTCATCCGTTTTAATCCTTGAAACCATAGTTTTCTGATAAAAAAATGATAGTATAAGCAACAAAGCCCCGATGATGAGATAGCCAGTGATCTTTTGGATTGGCGAGAATTTTGAGCTGTCAAAGATGACCAGCTTTCCCAACGTAACGATCATTAATAAAATAGCTGCTAACCTTGGCCATGAGCGATGACTGATGATCCCCCAGCCAAATAAAACGACAGAAAAGGCAACCCATAAAATAGTTACAAAAAAGCCATTCCAGTAAAAGCCGATAAACATTGTTACCAGTACAACCGCCTGCATGGCCAGCGACTGCTGTAAGATATTTTCTGTTTTAAAAAATAAATAGCTCAGCAAAGCAAGCAATATCATTCCAAGGGCAACACACCCGGTTGTAGAGGCAAGATGGGTCCCAAATTCCCCATAACCAAACACTATCAGCGATGACACATAAAGAGCAAGATTATTGATGATCAGCTGTTGAATTTCTCCCATGGTTAAAGACTCAGAGCGCACAACCCGGTAAGCGAGAACATTGACAGTGAAGAGTAAATAAAGTATTCCCATTAAAATAAACCCTGTCCAGAAATCTTTCTCTTCATACTTGAGGGAGCCCCAGGATATGAATAAAATCCAGGAGATCAAAAGTGCCAGCCAACCCATCATCTTCCATTTCTTTTTAAAAGAAAGAAACGAGATACCGACATTGATAAAAATGATATAGGAAAAGAACAGGTCGGCCCTGCCATTGTTTGCACTGATCAGGAAAGGAATACCGTAAGCACCGACCATTCCGAGTACGGCTATTTCCTGCCTGTCATACCTGATCGATTCAAACGCAGTATATATTGTCAGCCCAACCATAATCAAAAAGGTCACTGCAAACGAAAAAAAGCCGTAATAAACAAAAGCAGCATACGTCGTGAAATATAAAGAAGCCATGGCACCGCTGAACAGTATCGCACTGAACAATTGATAATTCTTTTTTAACCTCCATGACAGCGAATACAAAATGATCCCCGCCGCATAGGCCAGAGATATTCGCATCGATTCCGAGATCAATTGTCGGTCAATTACGTACTTAACTCCTATCGACAGCCCAATTACCAGCAAAATGATTCCCACAAAATGAATCACACGAAGACCGATGAAATTTTCAAATCTGAAATTTTGAGAAGGCTTTCCCGTTGGTGGAGGGATTGATCCTGGCTTTTTATTTTGTAACCGGTTTAGTTCCTGGTGCAACCTCAAAAGTCTTTGTTGCTGATCCCTCATTTCCGACGCAAGCG
Source organism: Chitinophagaceae bacterium (assembly GCA_036002905.1). GTDB lineage: Bacteria > Bacteroidota > Bacteroidia > Chitinophagales > Chitinophagaceae > VBAU01. Next base: position 9,710 of record DASYSW010000624.1, on the reverse strand, counting down.
CATCGATCTGCTTTCGCAATTCTTGGATTGATTGCTCCTCATTCATACAGGAAATTAGTTATTCAAAAATAAATTCACCAGCTAATCAACGTTTCTTCACGAAAATTAGTAATAACTCTCAATAAAAAAGAACACCAAAGTTGAGAAGGTATTAGTATCGTAGAAAAAAGAATTACTCTTCGGAATCCTCTTTTTAGTTGATTGATGGCCATCGGAGGTTGTACTTATAGCCGGCGCCTATTTGAGACATAAGATTAAGCCGGAGTGCCTAGCCGAATTTTCTCCTTTTACCCGGTGTTTTTCTCATGGCTAAGCTTTGTTGCTGGTGGATATTTGTATTGAAATCCGGATTTTTTGTTTAGCCGACAGTCTGCGAGATATCGGGGATTGAAGATCAAATGCCAGGTCAAGCGAAAAAAGGCTTGGAGTATGTCATTGATGGTTATACAAAATGGTAGGCTGGTAGGTGGGGGAGGGAGGGCCCCGCAGGGGAAGTGGGAACGTGACAACTGTCCATTGTAGACAAAGGAGCCAAAACAGAAAATGCCTCCGCTTTTTAAATCGCTATCCTTATTCAAACCTTAATTCATTGCACGCGATGAACTCATTTAAGAATCACCCTGGAAAAGAGAATAATAAGGATTATACCCACAATAATAGAATAAATAAGTTTGTTATAGCGGGCCAGCCAGTTGGGCAGGTAAATATCAAAATTATCTCTTGTAGAATCGGAATATCTCCTCGCCATGACTGTGAGAGGGCACATCATTCTGAACAGCAGTAATATTATTGTCTCTAACCCGATCAGGCCGAGACAGATCCACACCCATTTATCGATCTTCCCGATCACAACTGCATAGAATAAATAAAAGATCACAACATTAAAGAATACCCATACAAGGGTATGGATCAACTTGATCAACGTAAGTTTGCTCATTTGATTGGCGTTGTCAATTTGGATGGTGACCAGATAAATTCATGGTTATACTTTCTCAGCAAAACTATTAATGCGATTGCCATAATAGCGGTGCATGGAAAACCAGACCCCACTCCAAATGGCAAAATGGACAATAAAAATACGACAGCGCCAACAGATCCGATCTTGTATATCCATCCTTTGAGCAACATTGAAACGGCGATCAATCCCTGGCAAAGAGCAACGAATCCAACAGCAAGTTGAATATGATCCGCAAACCAGCCCTTTATAAAATTTCTGTACCAACTGCTCCACGTAAGGTCAGCATATTCAAGATAAAACTGGGGAGTTCGTTGTGATTCGCTCCAATTGGCCCAACTGGCCCAGGCAAATAAAAAGAAGAATGAAAGTCGCGCAAGTCGTGGCCATTTTATCGCAGCGACAAGCTGGAGTATCGCAACGACATTAGAGATGATAAGTAAGATCACGTATAACTGATTATCCAATCCTCTCATAGTTCATTTCAATTAGCTCGAATCGACCTTAGGTTTAGTTTCTTCTTGATCAATTTTTCCAATTCGACCGCGTGAAATACAATCGCAGATACGACAATGCAGTGTAACAATTCATTTAAGCTTAACGGAGTTGTTTTTAATATCTTGTTTGCAAAAGGCAGATAAATTACAGACACTTGCAGCAAGAATGTCAGGAATACAATCACAAGTAACTGTGGATTGGAAAACAGTCCCTGCTTTAATAAAAATTCTTTCTCGCTTCGTATTGCCATCACGTGTCCCAGTTGAGCAAGTGACAGGACAGTAAACACCATTGTCTGCCAGTGATCGTTGTGATAATAAGTCGCAAGTGCCTGCGTTCCCAGTGTAACTGCCGCCATTAGAAGACCAACCCAGGCAATGTGATATGCCATCCCATGTGCAAAGAGACTTTCATTTGTGCTTCTGGGGGGTCGTTGCATCACATCTTTCTCCGTCTTTTCGGCTGCCAGTGCAAGACCCGGAAGTCCATCAGTTACGAGATTGATCCAAAGAATATGTATGGGCAAAAGCGGGATCGGCAATCCAATGAGTGGAGCCAGGAAGATCGTCCAGATCTCTGCACTATTGCAGGTCATTATATATTTGACAAACTTGCGGATATTATCATAGATTCGTCGGCCTTCCTTTACGGCTTTGATAATTGTAGCAAAATTGTCATCGAGTAATATCATGTGTGCGGCTTCCTTTGTTACGTCTGTTCCATTTATTCCCATAGCAATGCCAATGTTAGCAGCCTTTAGAGAAGGAGCATCATTTACTCCATCGCCTGTCATTGCCACAAAATGTTTTTTCCGTTGAAGAGACTTCACAATATTTAATTTTTGCTCAGGTGAAAGTCTTGCGTATACTCTTACTCTCTCCACTTTCATGTCCAGGTCTTCTTCCGTCAACTTGCTCAGTTCTCTTCCAGTGACCATAAGACCACCGGAATCAAGTATGCCTATTTCTCTTGCAATAGCCGCAGCAGTTTCAGGATGATCACCGGTGATCATCACTGCTTGTATGCCCGCCGTCTTGCATTCTTTTATTGCAATCTTCACCTCCTCTCTTGGTGGATCAATCATCCCGGCCAATCCTGCAAAAACCAAATCCTTTTCAATTTCAGGATAACTGAAAGGCGTCGGTATTTTTTCCAGTACTCTGTACCCATATGCCAATACCCTGATGCCATTAGCAGCAAGCACACTTGCTTCCTGTAATATTCTTCCGTTTAAGTCGTCTGTTCGTAAAATTGAAGTGATCGCTTCGACGGCTCCCTTTGCGATCACAAGATATTTATCACCGTACTTGTGAATGGTGGTCATGGTCTTCCTGTCTGAATCAAATGGCAGTTCAGCAACACGATGATACAGGTTTGATATTTCTTCAACGCGCCCGTCGGAATATTTTTGCTGAATGTATTCGATTAGTGCTACTTCGGTAGGATCACCGAGCCATGCCCCATCGATTGTTCTCATCACATTCTGATTAAGAGCCATCGAAGATTCAAGCAAAGAGAGTCCGTTACGCAGGTCAAGGGTATCCGGGTAAGGAACAACCTCAACCACCTTCATCTTATTTTGGGTAAGCGTTCCCGTTTTATCGGAGCAAATGAAAGTAACTGAACCAAGAGTTTCAACTGCACGAAGTTTGCGTATCAATACATTTTTTTTCACCAATCGTTTAGCACCTCTTGCCAATGCTATTGTTATTAATGCAGGTAATGCTTCAGGAATAGCCGCCACCGCGAGTGAAATTGCAACCAATAACATTTTGATAGCTGGCTCTCCTCTCAGCAGACCCGTCACGAATAAAACGGCGCAGATGATAAGTACGAGGTAAGAAAGTTTTCTTCCAAAGTCTGCCATTCTTTTTTGAAGGGGGGTTACCGCTTCTTCAGTTTGAAGCATTCGGGCGATCTGGCCAATTTCAGTGGTCATTCCCGTTGCGACCACAATGCCTGTACCGCGTCCGTTTGTGATGAGCGTGCCTTTGTAGGCCATATTAAACCGGTCGCCGATCGGCAGGTCATTTTCTACCAATGTTTCGGATGTTTTATTCACGGGAACCGATTCACCAGTAAGGGAGGACTCATCAATGAATAATGAGTTTGTTTCAAAAAGTCGCAGGTCTGCAGGAAGCAAAGTGCCTGCCTCGAGAAGGACAATATCCCCCGGCACTAGATTGACGGACGAAAGCATGACAGGCGCGCCGTTTCGCAACACCTCTACGTGCGGTGTTGACAATTTTTTTAATTCGTCCATGGCTTTACCTGCGCGATATTCCTGAACAAACCCTATGAGCGCATTTAAAAGCACGATCACGAGGATCACAACGGTATCACCAACATCACCGATAAGTCCTGAGATAATTGCAGCGACAATTAAAAGGAGGATCATAAAATCGTTGAACTGCTTTACAAAAAGAAGCCATACAGGCTTCTTTTTCTTCTCTGCTAATTCATTGAGGCCGTATTCAAAAATGCGCTGCTCGACCGACTGCGATGAGAGTCCTGAAGGAGATGAACCTGTCAGGGCAAAAACCTTGTTGATATCGATGTTATGCCAGTTCACTTACTTCCCAAAAAAATTGTATCCTAATTACGGTGATTTTTATCAAAACCCAATAATTGTGATCCTTCGATTCGCCAAAGATTATCAAGCCGAAGACCACGGGTTTTGTCAGAACAATTCATATTTTTTTGCCTTGAATATTGGCTTTGTATAAAACAAGACCGTTTCTTGTGGAATAAGGATCGTCTGCTTCTCCTTGCTCTTTTTGGCTGGAATAAATTGAATGGAAATTATCCTGGCAACAGATCGCTCTTTTGGATTTTCGGTCTTTGCCAAAAGCAGGGCGGTATTCATGGAAGGTGTTTGCCCGCAAGTTCACTGGATATTTCGTTTTAAAAACTGATGACGATCAGCCTGGCAAATGAGTTTTATCAATTCGAGGGTGTAATTCGTGACTATGTGATAGGTCACACCGAACATCACTCATGCACAAAAGGTACAAGAAAACGGATGCCAGGTTAAAAGCAAGGAAATCATACAAGACATATAAGGCATTTAAGAAACCCAGACCACACCACTTGCCAACTCGTATGTCGCGTGTGCCACTTTATATTTTGTTAATGAAATTTTGTTAATGAATATAAAAAACCCCGTCACAAAAGTAACGGGGGAGACATCTGGATTACTCTACGCCCAGATCATCTACTGAAGTGCTGTTAAAGGCAGCAGAGACAAGGAATACCTTGTCTCTGCGTGTCATCCACTATCCGCTCACTCAATAAATGCCGTTGATGCAAGTCCGATAAACTCTTCTGCGTACAAGTTTGCTTTTTTTGTCGATGCAGGAGGTGGGCAATGCAAATCAAATCCGTAGCTATATTTTTTAAAAACTCTGATTTTTCCATCCGTTAGCCTGGTCATCTCGCCATCTGCCTTCGTGTTGTATCGTTCTAAATCCATCTTGCCGAAACCTGGCCTGACAGCGAACAGGAGCAGAAAAAAGCCTAGCATGAGTGCGGTCTTGCTTATTTTTTCAAAATTCATAGATCAGGTGTTTGGTATGTTCAATTTCAATTATTGCCCTTGTGTAACTCTGTAAATCTTGTCAGGCAATAATCCATGTGCTTCTTTGTGAGTTTTGATAAGAGCGGCGGAATCTTTTGCCTCAACGAGGCACATTACAACGCCTTCTTTTTCATTTACCCAGTAATTAATAAAGTTTGCACCGTACTTTTTTTGCACGGCAAGATCCTTTTCGTGTGCAGCTGCAACGTCTTTTACGGAAACCTTTCCTTCGCCCAGGTGATGGATATCAAGAAAAAGATTCTTTTTGCCTGTTAGTTCAGCTTCTGTTCCCTCTTCAACGAGGTAAATATTGTTGGGCAATAACCCATGTGCTTCGGCGTGGGTTTTTCTGAGTGACTCAGAGTCGCTGGCTGAAGCGAGGCAAAACACCAGGCCCTCATCCTGGGCAACCCAATATTTTATAAGGTCAACACCATACTTTCCTTCTACTGCCAGGTCTTTCTGGTGTGCCTGCGCGACCGCCTCTGGTTTTATTCCCGGAGTTAAACGGTGAACATCGAGAAAAAGATGCTTCGTTTCCCCTGAGCCGGCAGAAATTAGCTTAGCCGTTTGTGCTGACAGGTAAAAGCCAGTCATACTGAAAGTAATAGCCAGTGCTGTCATTGTTAAAATTTTCATGATAAATGATTTAATGTTTGATTAATGAATTACGATGCAAATCACGTTTCAATTTTAGTGTAAGCGGTAAGAGGAATTCCCCATTTTGAAATAACTTGCTCCCTATTTTAAAACCTTAGAACCTATGGAGTTGGTAGAGCGGGATGGTTTTTTAACCATGTTGCGATCTCATTTTGAAGATGTCACGGAAGGTGAAGGCCGCTGTGTTTTTGTAAGCGGAGAGGCAGGCATCGGGAAAACCTCACTGATAAAAGCCTTCTGTAATGAAGTAAAAAACAAGTGCAGCATATACCAGGGCATCTGCGACGCATTGTTTACTCCGCGCCCCCTTGCACCGTTATATGATGTTCTTCTTCAACTGGGGAAGAGTATTCCCGAAAGCAATATCGATGCTACAAACCGCACCGCTTTTTTTACAAATTTTTTCCAGGAATTAAACGATCGAACAGAAGTAAACCTCCTGATTTTCGAAGACATCCATTGGGCGGACGAAGCAACCCTCGACTTCATAAAATTCTTTGCGAGGCGCATTAGCCAACTGAAATGCCTTTTTATCCTGACTTACCGTGATACTGAAATTCCTTTTAGTCATCCTTTGCGAAACATAATGGGCCAATTAAATCCTGATTCATTTACGCGGATCGAGTTACAGCCGTTGTCAAAACAAGCAGTCGGAAAAATGGCAAATGAGCGGGGATACAATGGGGAGGATGTCTATCGAATCACTAATGGCAACCCATTTTACGTTACGGAAATACTCGCCAGTTACAGTGAAGGTGTGCCCGACAACATCAAAGATTCCATACTGTCTGTTTACAACAGGATGAATGAAAAAACAAAACATGTTTGGGAAATATTGTCGGTGCTTCCAACGGCCTTTGAAATGAATTATCTCGATAAAATGGATGCTTCGTATTTACCGGCGGTGCAGAATTGTATCGATTCAAAGATTTTGATAGTCGATAAGGGGCGGATATTATTTAAGCACGAATTATACAGGAGAACCATTGAATCTTCATTGTCACCGCTGGCAAGGATAGCGCTCAATAAAAAAATTCTTGACCTGCTCCTTGAAAGTTTCGAAGAGAATGACGCTCCGGAGCGGATCATTCATCATGCAAAAAATGCAAATGAATATGACCTTGTGGTCAAATACGCGCCGATGGCGGCTAAGCAAGCCGCATCCGTTGGTGCGCATATAGAGGCTGCCCGTTTGTACCTGACGGCAATTGAATATTACCAGGGCAATGATGAAGATACGTTGTTGCGGTTTTATGAGTCGTACGCTTATGAGTGTTACTTGACGAACCAGCCTAAGGAAGCTATTATTTATACAAACAGGGCGTTGGACATCTGGAAAAAGAAAAACGATATAGAAAAGATTGGCAATTCGATGCGTTTGTTATCTCGGCTCTGGTGGTGGAGCGGCAATTGGCATCGCGCTGAAAATTTTGCCAAAGAAGCAATTGACGTGCTGGAAAACCAACCGTCTTCAAAGGCGAAAGCGATGGCCTACAGTAATTTGGCACAGTTGAAGATGCTGACGGAAAAACTTGACGAATGTCTTTATTGGGGAGAAAAAGCCATTACAATCGCAAGGGAGTTAAATGATGGAGAAACGCTTTCTCATGCATTGAATAATGTTGGTACTGTTCAAATGACACAGGGCTCTATGGAGAAAGGCAATGGACTATTGCAGCAGAGCCTTGCTATTGCACTAAAGAACTCTTATAATGAACATGCTGCACGTGCATATACTAATCTCGGTTGCAACTCAGTTATGCTGAAAAATTATGCAGAAGCGGAAAAATTTTTTGAGGAAGGAATCCGGTACAGTGAAGAAAGGGACCTTGATGCGTGGAGCTCGTATATGCTATCCTGGACAGCGAGACTGAAACTCGAAACCGGGCATTGGAAAGAGGCCTATAGTATTGCTGAAACTCTTCTAAAAAATGAAACGCAAACTCCTGTTATCAGGATCATTGTGCTTGTAGTTGCCGCCACCATTAAAATGAGAAGAGGAGAAGAAGATGCACTTCGTCAATTGATGGATGCGAAAACAATGGCATCACAAAGCATGGAGTCGCAAAGAATTCTTCCTGTTTTATCAGCACTATTGGAATATGAATGGATAAACGGTTCAATTGTTATTGAGGACAGATTGCTTGATGCAGTCAAGACAAAGGTCGCGGGCTCTGATACCGTTTATGGAAACGGCGAATTTGTTTTTTGGCTTAAGAAATCAAGGAAGCAAAAGCTAACGGTGAAAAATATGGAAGAAGGCTACCATGCGGATAGCCCGACGTCGGCGATGAAGGCTGCAGCTTTTTGGGAAAGAGCTGGGTCCCCCTATCAGCAAGCACTTGCTTTATTTGAAACCGACGATGAAAACAAAAGAAAGGCGATCGCCATTGTTCAACGACTAGGCGCAACTGCCGTTTATGAGAGAATGAAATTCGAAATGAGACGATCGGGGATCAAAAACATTCCACGCGGAATCAGGAAAACTACCCGGTCAAATCCCGAGTTTTTGACTGACAGGGAACTGGATGTTTTAAGGTTACTCCAGGAAGGTTTGCACAATAAAGAAATCGCCACTCGCCTTTTTATATCTGCCAAGACTGTTGACCATCACATTTCTGCCATACTCTACAAACTTGAAGTCAACTCCCGCACAAAAGCTGTGCACGAGGCGGAGAAGCTTGGAATTATAAAATAGGGAACTTTTCAGATCTAAATAGGGAAATTCTCTGTCGTCAGGGGAGAATAATCTGTTCAATTTTATGATCACAAAAAAATAGTGATATGAAGAAATTTATTGTTGAAAGAAACCTTCCTGGTGCAGGAAATCTAACGCCCGAAGAATTGCAAGCTATTTCGCAGGCATTCTGCGATGCCATTGGCCAATTGGGAAAGTCTTATCACTGGATAGAGTCATACATTACAAATGACAGGATTTACTGTGTTCATATAGCGGAGAATGAATGCGACGTTCGTGAACATGCTAAACTCGGAAATCTTCCGATCAATACAGTGAACGAGGTGATCACGATCATTGATCCTTTAACCACCAATATTCTCACAAACAACGTCCATAAAAAGACCGGGCCGGTTATTTTATAAGTCCATGTGCGTTGGTCGCAAAGATCTTTACAGCGATCGCAAGTAATATTACACCAAAGAATTTTCTTACGGCGATAAGCCCTGCGGGTCCCAATAGTCGCTCAATGAATTTCAAAGATCTTAGAACCAGGTAAACAATAACAAGATTGATGACGATAGCAAGCAGTAAGGTCGTCTCGCCATAATTTGCCTTAAGGGACATAATCGTAGTCAGGGTTCCTGATCCGGCAATAACAGGAAATGCAATTGGAACGATTGTCGCTGATTTTATCTCTTTTTCGCTTTTGAAAAATTCCAGGCCCAGCACCATTTCCAATCCCAAAATAAATATCACAATAGACCCTCCCACAGCGAACGAGCGGATATCAACACCGAGCAACCTCAAAAATTCTTTTCCCAGGTACAAGAACAGGATCATCAGCCCACCGGAAATTAAAGTGGCCTTTAGCTCGCTAAACTCTCCCACTTTTTCTTTCAGAGAAATAAGGATCGGAACCGACCCGATAATATCTATCACGGCAAATAAAGTAAATGTAACAGTCAGGAGTTCGCTGAAACTGATCGGCATTTGGCAAATTTAAAGAGTCCGATATTAGGATAATGGATATTGGATAGTGGATATTAGATATTGCTGAAGGGCGAAATGATACTACACGAATATCCTATATCCAATATCTAATATCTAATAGCCAATACCAGAATCGCTAAATTCGCAACGCAATTATGTTCGAAATTTTACAGGCATATTTTGAACGGAATGGTGTTTTGACCAGCGAAGAAATCAATCTTATGAGATCTGTGTGCATGCCAAAGCAATTGAAGAAGGGAGAATTTCTTATTCGAGAAGGAGAAATTGTTCGTTATGGTGCATTTGTCTGTAAAGGTTTTCTTCGAAGTTATTTTGTGGATAATAAAGGA
>DASYSW010000623.1:0-2511 GCA_036002905.1 Chitinophagaceae bacterium | reverse complement strand
CGGCTGCCAAAACAAATCGCAGCCACAACAAAAATTTTCTTTTTCATCTTAAAAAAATTTTTTGTGACTGCTTCCGGAAAAATGAAGAGATATAAATGCTTACGCTTTTACATCGTTCGCCTTTCGCCCGAAAGCTGAATGTTGTTTGATTGATCTGGCAGGTCTTCTGGCTCGTTCGCTGTTGAACACCTTCCCGTCCCAGTGTTATCGGAACAGTGGTATGAGGATTCAACGGTCGTGAGTCGTCAATCGTCAGTCGTGAGTTGTCTCACGATTCCCAAAGGAGTCCTTCGGACACGATTCACGATTCACGCAAGGAACTTACAGCTACGGGGATAGCGCCGGATTTTCACCGGACTTCCCTTTTAATCTGTTTCGTTATTGAAGTGCTAAAGCATCCCAATAATTAATGAAAGAACCAAATCGGCAACAAAAATAATGGAGTGGAGTAAAAGAGTACGGATTATTTTATTATTAATTATTAACACCCGCAGAGGTCAGTAGTAAATATTTGTCCAGCGCTTAATTGAAATGCATGGAAGCGCCAGCGAAGAAATTTCTTCCCGGGGCAACGTTGTAATACCTTCCGCCAGCAGCGTTGATATCATTGCCCAGGCTGTAGGTAACATTAAAAAGATTATCGCCTCCTATAAAAATGTCAAGTAATTTTTTTCTGTTCAATTGTTTTTTCCATCCCAGGCGCAGTCCGAATAAATTATATGGTGCGGCGTATTCAGAGTTGGCGTCATTTAAAGCAATAGGATCGCTATAGAAATAAGTGAGGTTCGCGTAAATGCCATGTTTTGTAGCTATATCGAAGCCTGCTGCTACAACATTCGGCGCCACACTCGGCAACTGCTTTCCTGAAAAATTGTTAGTGGATTGTTTGAAATCGTCGTAGTTAAATTTATTCCAGGTATAGCTGATCCACAATTTTGCAGAAGCGATGCATGCGTTTGATTTTGTCACAAACTGGTAGGAGGCCTGTGATTCGATGCCTCTTTGTTTGGTAGAGCCGGCATTAATAAAATAGTCAGCATTGCTTGAATCCTTTCTTGAAACGATCGCGTTTTCGAGACGATAATAAAAACCATTTATTTCTATGTACAGCCTGTTGTGCAACCAACTGCTTTTTATCCCGGCTTCATAATCTATTCCGTGCTCAGCTTGCAGATCAGTACTGATAACGGTTGTTGATGGCAACACTTCAGCCACTGTCGGCGGAGAAAAACCTCTCGATATACTACCATAAACCCAAAGGTTGTCGATCAGTCTTTTTGATACAGCAATTCTTGGTGCGATTTCATTATTAAAATTCCTTTCGACAGGCTCGAAATTGGGAACAGATAACCGGTTAATTTTAATCGACGTGAAGTTTGTACTTGCACCCAATATTATATCCCAATCTTTCGGCAGCTGCAAATCAGCCTGGGCAAATATGAAAAAAATAGTTGGCCGGATATCGTCGTTGGTTATGATATCTCCCGGCTTGCCATAATTGTTTACATAGTCTTTTGTATTGAAGTAGCCTTGTTGAAATTCGCTCCCAAAGGTTACCTGTAACAGCGATTGATTCCGCTGGTGATTCCATTTAAACACTGTTCTTGCTCCCCACTGAGGTTCTGTTCTTTTTTCGTAATTGCGAAATGTCGGATTTGTCAGGTCCGTGTAATCGCCATAGACAGTAGTTGTATTGTCAAATTTGTCGGAGAACTTGTATTTGTTTGTGATGGCTCCCAGGATGGTTTTTTGGTAAATGGCTGCTTTGATACTGTCCGCACTTTGAAAGGCGCCGGCCTTGGGTCTTGCTGCTCGGGGGTCAGCAAGATATTCAGTCTTGTTTAATGCGCCCGGTGTCTGGTAATAGAGATCACCATATAGAACCGAGAATTTAATTTGTTCCTTTTCACCCTTTGCAATTTGCATTTGCCAGTTTGCCACTTCACGATTCATAGAAGTATGATGACGGTAACCCTGGCTGTTTTGATGCGAATAACTCAAAGTATTTTGGAAATTATCTTTTCCAACCCTCAGTTGGACATCGGCGTTAAACAAACCATAGCTGCCAACAACCGCGTTTACATCGAAACCGCGCTGCCAAACCGGGGGCTGACTGTGAATTAAAATTACGCCGCCGGTTCCTGCACCATACAAACTTCCGCCGGGACCTTTGATCACTTCGATCGAGTTGAAATTGTAATAGCTTAGTTGATTTAGGTAGGTATTACCGCCTGCGTCGGTGAACGGTATGTCATCCAGGTAGATCTTAACGTTTCTAACACCAAACGGAGATCTTAATGTGCTTCCGCGAATGTTCATTCTGTAGCTGGCTGGAGAACGTTGTTCCATTTTTACTCCCGGGGTGCTGTTTAATGCCGGCAGAATGCTGGTATTGTCATAACGCTCCAGTTGAGGCGGCCCTATATAATTAATAGCCGCAGAAGATTGTTTCAGTTGCTTATTTTGTTCATATCCTTTTACGACAACTTCACTAAGATTTTTTGAGGAGTC
>DASYSW010000622.1:0-11095 GCA_036002905.1 Chitinophagaceae bacterium | reverse complement strand
CTCTGAAGATAACAATAACGCCTTCGCAGAACCAGTCTTCACCCTGGCAGCGGAATGAAATGGAGCAGACATGCCGATCGTAAAACCCAAAGCCTTTGGAATATCATAAGACACAAGACCGTATAACAAGACAGGTCTCGTCAAATTCAAAGAATCCTGGGTGGACGCAATCATAGGAACCAGCAACAAGAGAAGCAACAACCGTATGATCTTCATAGTTGAGTGTAAAGATTCTCAAATCGTCGCTTAATGTCAAGTCCTTTAAATCCATTTCGTAATTTTTCCACGTCATTATACGTGACTAGCTATATTAGCTGAAGTGTCAAACCGGTGTAAATCCGGGATTTTGTTTAAAGTTTTGGATCCACGAGTGCCAACCCCGCCGACATAACTTAACCGACGCGGGGCGGCTGGCTCGTGTCTCCCTGCAAATCGACATTGCTTTAAAAACTTCCGACATGATTCATCAATGGAACCGTACTGGCTGCGAAGAAAAGATTTTATGTTGGTATCGGCACCAGGTTTGAGTTTAACGACTTTCAGGTTGAGTATCTTAGCCTGAACGCCGGCACGTTCGAAGGGTACACAGTTGGCCATAGTTGCTCGAAGGTTTAATGGTTAAGTGGTAGTTTTCATTACCGAAGTAAGAACAAAAAAATTCTCCTTATCTATGGAATAACCGAGCGGCAGGAATTATTTTCCAAAAGGCGATGACTAAGGCAAGGACAAGATTGCTCCTGGTCCAGCATCATATTAACTTTAAGAAAAAAACCTATGACAAAGTCTTTATTGGTCACCGTGGGCCTGTTATACTGTAGTCTTACCTTTTCACAAACGGGAAATTTTCAGAAAGAGATCAATGAGCAAGTCTGGAAACCTTTTATCAAGGCATTTAATAATGATGATAATGAAGCATTCAAAGCGGTCCACAGCAAGGAAGTAGCAAGAGTGATCCAGGACGATAACCGGATACTAGCATATGACGAATATTTCAGGAAAGTTCCTGACAGTGAAAAAGCAAAATGGGCCAATTGGAAAAAAAATATTGAATTGCGTTTTATTCAGCGCATCGCGTCGGCAGATAAAGCCTTTGAAGTTGGTTATTATAAAAGCACAAGCACCAATGCTACTACCGGTGAAAAAAGAACCGGTTACGGAAAATTTCATGTCCTGCTCAGAAAGGAAAATGGTGTTTGGAAAATACTGATGGACGCTGATGCTAATGAAAAAACTGACGAAGCAATATTTCTCTCCGGCAAATCCATGGAACAATGACCAGTGGAGATAACTAATGGCTCCGTACTTATACCCCATATAAGTAATGTTATAGAAAGCCGGCTTTTATTTACTCCAACTTTGTGCTCAAATAAAAAGCATGAAACATTATGTGGAGACGCAATGGACAGGGAAAATGCAGTTCAATGCCTTGGTGAACGGTCATACTTTAATTATGGATGGCCCCGAAAAAGTAGGTGGGGAAAATAACGGCCCAATTCCAAAACCTTTCGTCTTGACGGCGCTTACAGGGTGTACGGGTATGGATGTAATCGCATTGCTCCGAAAAACAGGAAGAGAGGTTAATGGCTTCAGGTTGCGGGTAGAAGGAGAGATCAGCAAGCAGCCGCCCATTGAATACACCGAAATTCATTTGATATATGAACTCTCCGGGGATAAAAATCTACAGGGGGATGTTCTGAATGCAATAACGGACTCGCAGGAGAAGATCTGCGGCGTGAGCAATATGCTGAAGAAGATATTGCCCCTGACATGGGAAATTGTTTACAACGGTGAGCAAATTTTTTGTAACAAAAAACAGCTGGCGGTTTAAAAACGGTTTACATGGTTTTCACCTCAAATTCTTATTCCACAAACAGGTGCTTTAACCGTTGTATGATTTTTTGAAAATGGTTGGCATAGTTTTTCTGTGACAATAAGAAAAATCAGCATGAATAATTGGCTTAGAACATTAATAGCAGGATATGCAGGCTGGAAATGGGGCGGTGGCTGCCTTGGCTTCCTTATCGTTTTCGGTATTGTGTACTTTTTACTTGGACATGTACACTGTTGAAACCAGGATTCGTTACCGTAGATCAATTTGTGATCATTGCCTACTCTATTTTTGTATTATTGACTTTCTTCATTGGTTTAGGATTCATTTGATAGGTGAGAATTTGTCCATTTTCAAATACCTCAACGATCCTGTAGCCATTGTATTTGGTCCCCCAACTCCCGGCAACGTGAGAGTCAAAAAAATAAAATCGACCATTTTTTTCTTTCACATCATCTTCGTCGTGGTCATGCCCGTGAAATATTGCTTTCAAATTCTTTTGCTGATTAAAAAGATCGACGATCGCTGGACATGCGATACCACCATTTGTCCAGGTAAACGGTGTAATATGCATGAAAACGAACAACTGCTTTTTTGAAGAAAGCTTTTGCAATTCGCTTTTCGTCCAGTCAACATCCGGGCAGATATATTTTCCCTTATCGTCCGCGGTATTTAGAACAACGATCCCAATATCTCCATGTTCAAAAGAAAAATGCCACGGAAGATTCCACGCAGCCGCCCAATGACTTTCTCCCGTTTTATCGTGATTACCATGAGAGACATAATACGGCATTGCGAGATTGTCCCAGCTCTTTTTTACAGGGTCAAGAAATGACACGTCATCATGAAAGAGATCCCCATTTATGACGGTAAAGTCAACACCTCCGTTGGTTTTCTCTGCATTGATCCATTGGATCATCTGGTCATGCTGTGTTTCATATTGAGTGTTAGGCTGGCCAAAATGTCCATCCGACGCAATTGCAAAACGACAAAGCTGCTTACCGAAGGAAATGTCATTAATAAGATTTGCGTCCAGCGGCCGTAATATATTTCCGGCCGTAATGACAAAAGCACTGTTTAGCCCGATCCTTAAAAATCTGCGTCTTGACAATGACATAACTTATCTATTTTACTGGTGAACCCTGCCAATTTAAACTAAGTTTTTCTTTTAAATTCATCAAATCAAAAGATGACAGATCATAACACAATCTCCAAATGACAAATTGGTACTACAATATTTGTAACTTGTAACGAGCAAGTCTATTGTTTGTGCTGGTATTTAGTTTGCACGTTTTGAATTCCACTACTACACTCTGGATGAAAATGTTTCGCGCAAGAATGATGCGGAACAGGAGGCGTTCGCATCTCATACTTCATAACAAAAAAAATTTATCTATGACAACCACAGATCTGAAAGAAACTGTTAGCGATGTACTAAATTTTACAAGCGATAAATTAACGGCCTCTTTATCCTTTCTTAAAGACGCGAAAGAGGCAGGTGCGGAAAAAAATCACCGGATTCGTAAATGATATCCTCGGCCTGGCTCCCCTGATAGAAGTGACAGGCTTCAATATGAAAGATGTTAGTGTAGATGTGGGAATCCCGCCCGGCATGACCATTTCGTTTGTTAAGGAAAAAGACGTTGACGCAGAAACGATCAACCAATTATTAGAGGAGAACAAAGACAAAGAAATGCTGAAACTGATCGTCCGGGCATTGCTGAAAGCAGATGCCCTGCAAAAAGGAATGAACATGTCACACTATAAATTTAGCGGTTTAAGTATGAAGATCGGTTTGCCTCCTGATATAAGTCTGAAGTTTGCAAGAGCAATCTGAAAGCGTTTACAAAGTAATTTTTGAGAGCAATATTGAGGGAACTTTTAAAAGAGATTTCATTCCATCGCACATTTTCTTATACCATAAGTTTGCTGATAAACCTACTACGTAAATGACAGGTTGTGCACGGTAAACTTTCGAATGTTAAGAAAATATAAGAATGGGAGGGCTAAAAATCCTCCAAATGGCAGGATTTTTTCTTTTATTGCAAGCAAATTAATCAACACTTTATGAAAACAAGAAGCATCCTGGTTGTTTTATCCCTTTTCCTGGCCATCATTGCGATTTCATCCTGTAAAAAGGAAAGCAAGACGGCGCCAGTTCAATTTTTGCTGACCGATAAGCCGGCCGATTACGATTCAGTTAACGTTCACATCGTTGCGATCGAGGTCCAGATTAATCATGATAATGATTCATGGATACCCATTAACACCAAAGACAGTATTTATAATTTATTGGACCTCCAAAATGGTATAACCACTTTAATTGCACAGGACACAATACCGGCAGGTGTATTACAAGAAGTACGTTTTATTCTGGGTGATGGCAACAAGGTGGTGGTAAATGGAGTTTCTTATCCGTTGGCTACGCCGAGTGCAGAAGAATCGGGATTAAAAGTTAAAATAGGCCAATCCCTAAATGAAACACTCAACACATTCACGCTTGATTTTGTTGCCGCGGGCTCTATAGCTATAGAGAATGGTGAGTATAAACTTCACCCGGTTATACAACTGAAATAAGGTTGTGGCCGTTGCTAACCAAATTTTGAAAAACCCTCAATTCAAGCTTTAAAGCGCCCTCAAGTCCATGCTACTACTCACCAAGAGTAGTAGCATTTTTTTTTATTGACAACCAGATCCGCGATATAGTCTCATTTCACCGGGCGCCCTACAATCGCGACAGCCCATTCAGATAAAATCAAGAAATGTTTTACCTTTCCGCTGACTTTTGATTTGACGTTGCAACCCTATTCTTAGAATCATCATTAAGCGTTGAAGACCGGATTCAATCGGAGATTCAAAAGCCAAATACAAGAAAAATTGCCTTCATTGCAGTTCCCCATGAAATTTCAAACAGCTTAAAGTTGTAATCTACAGGCAGGCTTTTATCAAGTTAATTGTTATACTCACCGCCATTTGTTAATTCAACCTAAGAGAAATTTTCGCTCCATTAGAGAAACTGAAGATTGAGCGGAGATGCCTTAACTGCACATTTTTTAACCTTAAATTTTTGCATATGGAAACCGTAGCAACACCCGTTTCTGGAGTAAAGATTTCCAGCAACCAAATTCTCGACAGCATCAGCGACATAGCGCCAGTTTTAAGCCAGCACGTTGAGGATGAAGAAAAAAGCGGGAGACTTTCTGCTCCTGTTGTAGATGCATTGAGAGCCGGAGGTTTTTTCAAATTGTTCTTACCAAGGTCCCTGGGAGGCCTCGAGGTCGACCCCTTAACAATGGCGAAAATCGTTGAGGAGGTAGCTCGCCACAACACGGCAGCGGGCTGGTCACTAATGGTTGCAAACACCACGCTACCCATGTTGAGCCGCATCCCGGAGGAGGGCATCGAAGAAATATTTGACAACTATCCCGATGTGTTAATCGCGGGAAGCGTTCATCCTCCAATGATGGCCACGCGGACCGAAGGGGGTTATTTAATCAATGGACGAAATCCCCTCGTAAGCAATGTCCATGAGGCGCATTGGATAATGACGCTGGCACTGGTGATGGAAGGAGGGCAACCGAAGTTTACGAATGGCCATCCGGAAATTCTTGGAGTCTATATGCGTGCGAAAGATTGCCGGATACTCGACACGTGGACAGTACTCGGTATGCACGCTACCGACAGTAATGATTTAGAAGCCAAAGATGTCTTTGTGCCTGATCATCGTCTTTTCCCCATCATGCCCGAATTCAACGCTGGCAGAAACTTCAAGGGTCCTCTTTACAAGGTTCCCGCAGCATGCGTAAATGTTGCGAGCCTTCTTGCACCGGTCGCTCTTGCCGTTGCACAAAATGCGATCGACGAGTTGAAAGTCCTGGCTTCCAAAAAGACACCGCTCGGTTCAATGGTGCCATTGAGGGAAAGAGGCGTTATGCAAAGAAAACTTGGGCGCGCTGAAGCTTTGGTTCAATCAAGTCGCGCATATCTTCACGATAAAATCGCTCAATGTTGGCAAAAGGTAACAAGTGAACAGTCAGTTTCGCTTGAAGAAAAGGCAGGCCTGTTGCTGGCAGCCACCTACACCAATCAAAGTTGTGTGGAAGCAGTAGAGTTGATGTACACGGCAGCAGGAACCAGCGGAATCTATTTAAGAAACAAATTAGCACACTATGTGACCGACGCGCAGGTAATGCGCCAACACGGATTTATGAATGAAAGTCGTTATGAAACCGGCGGCCAGGTATTATTCGGATTAAAACCTGATTTGCCTATCATCGAACTATAATTATTCAACAACTACTATAACAATTTCGGGCAAAAAAAAATTGAACAACGTCAAGTTCGTTACTTGTAAGTTCAGTTTTTGTTTTTCAATTCAGCTGTAAGCACACTAGGCACCCGTTGTTTCAGGTGTAGTGGGCTTATATTGAAGAATTAGAAGCACTCATCTCGTTCACTCCCAACAAATGACTACTGGTGACGGGTAATTTTCGTTTCATCGATTCAAGAAACATTCCCACCTTATGGTAGAATGGAGTCGCACTGTCAATGGATTTAGGTTTGTA
Source organism: Chitinophagaceae bacterium (assembly GCA_036002905.1). Taxonomy (GTDB): domain Bacteria; phylum Bacteroidota; class Bacteroidia; order Chitinophagales; family Chitinophagaceae; genus VBAU01. The sequence goes on along the minus strand of DASYSW010000622.1, from coordinate 4,702 downwards.
AGCACCGGTCACCATCGGTATGTACATGACTCTTCTCCTGCTCTTTTCGCCGTGGTGAGGCGATTGTTGTACCCGATGCCACAAACGGCCATCATGTATCGTAAGGTCGCCGGCTTCAATATCAAACCCCACCTCTTTTTTATCGGCGCTATTGTCCACATAATATTTTTTTCTGAAAAAAAGGCTGAATAAATTTTGCTTATGAGTACCAGGAATTACCCGTAAGCCTCCATTATCAAAACTACAATCATCGAGGTGTAACCCGATATTAAGCATGGGCATTATTCGGGAACCAAGAAACAGATCTCTCGGGCTGTCTGTATGCCATCCGAGTTGAGTAAACTTGCTGAAAGGCGTATTTACGTAATGATTCACAACAAGGCCATCTTTTTCACTTTCTCCAATGCGGCCTTCATATTTACCCAGCAAACTGGTCAGGAGCTGCAGACGGGGGTCCATTAAGAACCGGTGAAGTCTTGCGCTGTACTGTGAAGCGAAAGCCAATCTCTGTATGATCGATTGGCCATTGACATCGCACCCGAATTTTAAAGGAACACCATTTATCCTGGTTATATTTCTGCCCAGGATATAAGTCTGTACGTCCTCGACTTCATTTATAAAGTCAGTAACGGTTTCTTTACTCACAAAACTTTTAAAATGAATGAATCCATTTTTTTGGAAAAAGCTGAGTTGCTCTGCGGTGATGTTTCCTTTGCAATGAAATGAAACGCTTCGATTGTTCTCCATGACTGAAAATTTTTGATTTGAAAATTCATTGTTTAAGAAGAGGGGGGATAAATTGAATTTTTTCGGGGTGGCCTAAAAGAAAATAACAACAAGCTATCCTTGTCTTACCCCACAGTTGCAGATAGGCTTTGCCCAGCAAAAGACCATGATCGTTTTCATTTGGCAACACGATAAAATCCCGGATCACTTTGAAAAAGCTCATGTGCCATTTATTGATGGGGACCTTATAATTGAACAGTGCAAGATGCTCATAGAAATTGTATGATTGCGATATGGATTCTTCCTTTACATAGGAAACTCTGAAATAGCCCATTTGAAAAGGCCTTACCTGAGATGGTTTCATTTTCCAGGATCCTGAATAACTCTGCTTATCCTGGACCACGGTTTCGTTAAACCCATAATTGATCCCGTCCTTCTGACAAAATCCTTTCTTAAATTTTTCGCCCGTCAATTTTCCAATCGAGCCACAATTCCATCCACAATAAATCAAACCGTTTAATTTTTCGATTTCCGGTGCTGTTCCTTTCCTCATGATCAACTCGAGAGTATCCTTGTCAGCGCGGGCGAGGGTTTCAAAAGTCCAATGTTGTATCATACCCTGATTTTTTATAATTGTTTTCATCAATTCAAAAGTATAGGTGGTGAAACCCTGACCCTAATTGATATTTGCAGGCCCATGACAGCGGCTGGGATTTATTGCCGATGGGGGTTGAAGAGGCGATTGAGAAAGCCATTTTTTGCAAAAAATCCCGTCAGAATGCAATCGGTCAGCAATTTTTAATAATAACTCCCGCACAGAAATTGATTTCCCTGAAAGGGATCTACGGGAAACAAAAAACAATTTTTAGTAATAAGTAGTAGATCAGGGCTATCTTCAAGTTCGTAACTTGCACCTTCAATTTTTTTTTCTATGAACTCTACCGAAACAGCAACATTTGGCACCGGTTGTTTCTGGTGCACTGAAGCTATGTTTAAAGAATTAGAGGGAGTCATCTCTATCATGCCGGGTTATTCGGGGGGATATACTGTAAATCCCACCTATAAGGAAGTGTGCGGCGGCGAAACGGGTCATGCTGAATGCACACAAGTTGTCTATGATCCCGCAAAAATTTCTTATGATGAATTGCTGGAAGTTTTTTTTAAAGTTCATGACCCAACCTCATTGAACCGGCAGGGCAATGATGTGGGTACCCAGTATCGCAGCGTGATATTTTATCACAACGATGACCAAAAAAGACTCGCGGAAAAATATAGAACGGAATTGGACCGGAGCGGAGCGTACGACAAGCCTATTGTCACGCAAATTACACCAATGGAAAAGTTTTATCCTGCGGAAAATTATCATCATGACTATTATGAATATAACAAGGATAAAAATCCATATTGCTCGGTGGTAATAAGACCCAAGCTTGAAAAATTCAGGAAAGTCTTTGGTGAAAAACTCAAGGCGAAAAAAGTAAGTTAGTTCTTAGCGAGTCGATGCGTTTTTTGATCCCCGCTAATCTTGATGATAACGATCCTGCTGGAATCAGAACTTCCATCCTTACCTGTCAACCTAAGCCTGTAAGAATAAGTTGCATCGCGGGGAACTTTATCTGTGTATTTGAGGGAGGGAATATCAATGTCCTCTGTCATGAAGAAATAAGCTATCGGTTTAAAGTCATTTGATTTATCGGCCCTTTCAAGAATGCATGCGTCAAGTCCTGCTGTTGTTTCAAAAGTCCAGTTCAACTTTACCTGCTTGTCAGATGACACGCCATCAAAACTCAGCAGTTTTGGTAAAGATTGTTGCTTCGTGGTAGTGTAGTTGACCTGCTGGAAATAGTTACTGCTATCGGGGACTTGTCCAAAGACAAGGATAAAATACAGGCTAAGAAGCACGAGTAAAATAGCTCTGTAAACAATTAGTCTGAATCCATTCGCTTTCATGAGCACGCTTTTTTAGTTTAAGCAATCACGAATGGCTTTTACAGGAATTTTTTTTCAGATTTTTTAAGGGATTTGGAGTACGGTCGTGAAGACGAAAATATGCTGCTAAAATAAGGGGCAGCTTTCGAATATGCAAGCAGTAAAAACACGACGCTCTGCTAAGCGATTACGCTATTGCAAATCAGTTATTTACAGGTCAAAACCTTTCTTCATAATTCTTATTCTTTGGAAACGCGCCGAAGTTCCAGCAAATTCAATCCATTGACATTAAAGTTTTTTATCTCGGGTTGAGTAAAATGGATCCATTCATCATACCACAATGGTACCACGGGTGCGTCATCGATCATGACCTGGTCAGCTTCTCTATAAAGTTCATATCGCAAACTATCATTAGTTTCAGCCAACGCGTTTTCAAATAATCTATCAAACTCGGAATTTCTATAGCGGGTATAATTGGGCGGGGCAGGATTTTTAGAATAAAAAACAGACAAGTAGTTTTCTGCATCGGGATAATCTGCGATCCAGCTGCCGCGAAAAAATAATGCTCTTGAATTGGAGGTCAATTCGAGTAACAAAGATTTCTGTACCATCTCGACTTGAACAGGAATTCCGGCTTCTTCTAACTGCTTTGCAATAAAACCAGCGAGGTCGGCGTAATTTGGAATGGTCAGCAGTTTGATAACCGGTAGACCATTCCCATTTGGAAACCCGGCCTCACTCAATAATTGCTTTGACTTTACCGGGTCATAATAGTAGCCTTTCACTTTTGAAGAATCAAAAGAAGGAAGCCCTGCAGGAACAAATCCTGATTCGGCTGGTATGCCCAATGAGTTTCTCAGATATAGTATCATTTTTCTCCGGTCAAATCCATAGTTGATTGCTTGCCGGATTTTCTTCAACCTCAGTGGTGAATTTTTTACAAGTGGATTTGCGCTGTCCACCAAAATGCCGAGATATTCAATATTTAAGTAGGGATGCGTTTGCAAAACAATTTTCCCTTCCCAATCTTTTCTTAGCTGTCCTCTTTTTGTTAACACTTCGTCTTTGAACGACGATTCGATGTCATTAATGAAGTCGATTTGCTTTTGCCTGAATAATAAAAATTCTGTGGCCTTGCTATCATAAAAATTCACTTTGATGCCGTCAAGATAAGGCAGGCGTTTGCCAGTACTGTCTTTCTCAAAATAATTTTTATTCTTTGCAAAGATCAAGGCCTGCCCTTCGTCCCAGGCCACAAACCGGAATGGTCCTGTGCCTACCGGGTGTCGCCGGAAATCATTTCCATATTGCATCACCGCTTCCTTTGGAACAATGGAACAATATTGCATCGAGAAAATACCGAGAATGGGCATGTATGGCCTGATTAGCGTAAGTAGAAAAGTACTGTCATCAATTGCCTTAAATGCATCGGAAGAATCTACTTTGTTATTAAAGATCCAGGCTCCGGGGCTTGCTGTACGTTTATCGATGATACGTCTGAGACTGTATTCAACGTCCTGGGCAACCAACCTTCTCCCCTTTCCATTTTTAAAGACATTATCATCATGAAAGAAAACATCTTTGCGAAGGTGAAAAGTGTAAATCCTTCGGTCGCCAGAGATCTCCCAGCTCTTTGCCAATGATGGAACAATATTCAAATCCTGGTCCACTTCAACCAATGTATTGTAGAGTTGATGCACGGCCCACATAATAGATTGGTTTTTGGCAAATGCAGGATCGAGCGAGGCAATGCCCGTTTGTTCGTTGTAATGAAAGATATTTTTATCGCCCCTGTGCTCGCCTGAGCAAGATCCAAGAAACAAGGCGCAAGAAACAAGGTACAAGAAGCCAACAACCAAACACCAGAAACTGAAAATTTTTGTTAAGTGGTTCATTAAATAGAATATCCCGGCCTAATTTAGCGAAGTATTCTTAACCTCATACACATGAAGAAACTGTTTTTCCTGATAACGAGCTATTCCTTATTAAATATTCAATGCTCTGCACAACCTCTTAATCAAAAGGGAAAATTTACTCACCAGGATAC